>JADZCB010000424.1 GCA_020851775.1 Gammaproteobacteria bacterium | reverse complement strand
TCAGGTGTCGCCGTCCCGTTCGCCCCAACCCGGAGTTCTGCCTTGGCCGGTTCCAGCCTGCTCGCCCTGATCGATGACATCGCGACTCTGCTCGACGATGTTTCCATCCTCGCCAAGGTCGCGACGAAGAAGACCGCCGGTGTCCTCGGCGACGATCTCGCGCTGAATGCGCAGCAGGTCACGGGTCTCGCTGCCGAGCGCGAACTGCCGGTGGTGTGGGCGGTGGCGAAGGGATCGTTCCGCAACAAGGCCATTCTCGTGCCGGCGGCGCTTGCGATCAGTGCCTTCGTGCCGTGGGCGGTGACGCCGCTGCTGATGATCGGCGGTGCCTTCCTGTGTTTCGAAGGCGCGGAGAAACTCGCGCACAAGTTCCTGCACACGGCGGAGGACGATGCGCAACACCATGCCGCGCTGTCACAGGCGCTGCAGCACCCCGACATCGACCTCGTCGCCTTCGAGCGCGAGCGCATCAAAGGCGCGGTGCGCACCGATTTCATACTCTCCGCCGAGATCATCGCGATCACGCTCGGCACCGTCGCCGCCGCGGCTTTCACGACCCAGGTCGCCGTACTCGCCGGCATCGCGATCCTGATGACGGTCGGCGTCTACGGCGTCGTCGCCGGCATCGTCAAGCTCGACGATGCCGGCCTGTGGCTGAGCGGCTGCGCCGGTGCGTTCGCGCAGGCGCTCGGACGCGGCATCCTCGCGGCGGCGCCGTGGATGATGAAGTCGCTGTCGGTGCTCGGCACCGCGGCGATGTTTCTCGTCGGGGGCGGCATCCTGGCGCACGGTCTGCCATTCATGCACGGCTTCATCGAACGCTCGGCCGATGCATCCGGCCATCTGCCGGCGTTCGGCAATCTTGCCGAGGCGCTGACGCCGCTCTTGCTCGACGGCCTGCTCGGGGTGGTTGCCGGCATGCTGCTCGTCGCCGTCGTCACCGCCGTGAAGAAGCTGCGCGGCAGGCCGGGTTGAGCCGTGGCGGCAGGCGACGCGCCGCATTCGACCCGTCCCGATGTGCTCGCTATAGTCGATGCTCCACAACCAGCCCGGGAACTGCACCATGGCCAGTCCGCAAGCCGCCGCGGTCGATCGCCTGTTCGACAGCTTCGTCGCCGCCCTTGCCGCCAATCCGCAGATGTCCCTCGACGACCTGCGCGAGATGCTCGAGCAATGCGGCGAACTCGCGCGCGATCCGGGCGGCGTCGACTACTTCGACGTCGAGGCCGCAGGCACGCCGTGTCTGTGGGCCGTGCCGCACGGCTGCCGCGAGGATCGTGTGCTGCTCGCCATGCACGGTGGCGGCTGCGTCACCGGCTCGCGTTTCTCGCATCGCAAACTGTTCGCGCACGTCGCGAAGGCGGTCGGCTGCCAGGCGCTGATCGTCGACTATGCGCGCGCGCCGGAGCACCAGCATCCCTCGCAGGTCGACGAATGCCTGAAAATCTACGAATGGCTGTTGAACCGCGGCATCAAGCCGAACCACATCGCGACAATAGGGGATTCCGCCGGCGGCAATCTGTGCACGACCGTCGTGCTCGCCGCGAAGGCCAAAGGGCTGCCACTGCCAGCGGCGGTGATGCCGCTGTCGCCGTGGTACGACATGGAGGCGACGGCGCCGAGCTTCGAACGGAACGCGAAGCTCGACCGCCTGATCACGCGCGAGCTCTCGCTCAACATGTCGCAGATGTTCCTCGGCAGCGCGTCGCCGCGCGATCCGCTCGCGAACCCGCTATATGCAGACTTCACGGACTATCCGCCGCTGTACCTCCAGGTCGGCGGCTTTGAGTCGCTCATGGACGATGCGACGCGCGTCGCCGAGCGCGCGATGCAGGCCGGCGTCGAGGTCCAGTGTGACGTGTGGCCCGAGATGCAGCACGTCTGGCACTTCATGGCCGGCAAGGCGCCGGAGGCGGACGCCGCGATCGCGAAGCTCGCGGCGTGGGTGAAGCCGAAACTCGGGCTCTGAGGCCGTGCGCTTCCATCACATGGCGGAGGCGCTTCGCCGAAGGCAACATGATCCAGTTCTGGGAACACACGGCGCGCGCGGTCGATCGGATCGAGCGCGACGCCACGACACCGGAGTAATCGCATGAGCAAAGACATCGTCATGGATCTCGATCTGGCGAGCGTCGATCACGTGCTGACGACGACGCGCAGCGTCCGTCGCCGCCTCGACTTCGACACGCCCGTACCCCCTGATCTGATCGAGGAAGCACTGCAGATCGCGCTGCAGGCCCCGACCGGGGCGAATACGCAGACCTGGCGCTTCATCGTCGTCACCGACGCCGGCGACAAGGCGAAGATTGCCGACTACTACCGTCTCGGCGCGGCCGCCTATGTCGACGGCAAGACCGGCCTGTCGAAGACCGGCGTGACGATGATGCGCGAATACGCCGCCGACGATCTGCGCCAGCAGCAACGCGAGGGGCTGCTGCGCTCCGGCGGCTACCTGATGGAGCAGTTGCAGCGTGCGCCGGTGATGATCATCAGTTGCATCGAGGGCCGCTTCGAACACGAGGACGTGTTCGTGCAAGCGTCGATGTGGGGTTCGATCCTGCCGGCGACGTGGTCGCTGATGCTCGCGCTGCGTTCGCGCGGACTCGCTTCCGCGTGGACGACGCTGCATCTCCTGTACGAAAAGGAAGTCGCCGCGCTGCTCGGCATACCGGCCCGCTATACCCAGGCCGCGCTGTTGCCGGTCGCCTGGCTGACGGGCGGGGATCTGAAACCGGCGAAGCGACTGCCGGTCGAGGAAGTCACATCATGGGGACGCTGGGGACAGTATCGCGAATGACGTTGCGGCCACTGGCTCTGGCCCTGACGATCCTCGCCACGGCGGCGCGCGCGGCGGACGACGCGCCGCCGATGACCCGTCAGGAACTCGCGAGCTGCCTCGCCGAGGAACGCCGCCTGCACGCGCAAAACGACGAACTGGCGGCGCGACGCACGACGCTGAACGCCGAGCTCGACGCCTTGAAAGCACTCGAATCCCGCATCGAAACCGGCAAGACCACGCTCGACGACACCGATGCCGCTGCAGTCGCGGCCTACAACGCACTGATCGACGAACACCAGGCGAAGGCCGATGCCTTCAACGCGAGCCTGCCCGCGATCAACGCCGACATCGCCGCGCTGAATGCCGCACGCGATGCCTTCGACACGCGCTGCGCGCACCGC
>JADZCB010000423.1 GCA_020851775.1 Gammaproteobacteria bacterium | reverse complement strand
TCAACTGGTCGGCGATCTGGTATCGGGCCATCTCGAACACCCACACCATCTCGGATGCCTCGTCATAGGCGCAAAACCCGGCTTCGATGGCCCTTGCAAGCCCCTTCGATGCCCCTTTTTCGCCAAGCCCGGTTTCGTGCGCGATGTACAACTTCGGCAGGTAGTACAGGCCGAGCATGTTGGCGTGCGGGCAGGTCATCAGGTACATGGCAACGATCTGGGCTTCCATGCCGGCGGCGCGCAGTTGCTTGCCAGTCGATCCGATCCAGAACTGCGGCGAGACCTTTCCATAATCACGCATTCCGGACGCCTTCCATCTGTTCGTCCGGCAGGTATTGCACCGCTCGGCGCTTGTTCGTGATGCAGTATTGGAGACTGCGCGGCTCGAACCACAGGTACATGGCCCGGTGCTGCGCCTCGCCGTTGCGCTGCTTGAGCAGCTCGACCTTCGCGTCCGGCGAGCCATCGTCCGCCTCGGTTTCCTCGCGCAACCTGGCCCACACGCTGAACACGTTGTCGGCCATGTTCGTGATCTTCCCTGACCCGGATACGTCGAGTTTTCCGGGCCCAGACTTCTCGTCGGCCGCCTTGCGCGGGTGAGCCACGACGTTGACGTGCGCGGCGAACTGCTTGGCGAAGGCCGTCACGCGCGACATGAGCTGCCGCTGCGCCTCGAAGGCGCCCTTGCCTTCCTCGGGCACGTCGGCCAGCATCATCAGCGAGTCGACGACGAAGTGCCGGATGCCGTACCGTCTGGCGCCGTAGGCGAACACCTCGAGCAACCGCGCGCTGTCGGCCTGCCCGACGTGCCGGTACAGCCACAGGCGATCATCGAACCAGCGGTTGACCTGGCGGATGTACTGGATCGTCGGGTCGCCGCAGCCGGCCGCCTGGCGCGTCAGGCGCGACATGATCTTCTTCGGCAACATCTCGCCCGAGAAGATCAGTACGCGTTCGTCGTTGCGCATCAGGCCGAGCATGGCCTGACCGAGAAACTGCGACTTCCCGTGGCCGTTGTACCCGGTCCATACCGACACCTCGCCGGGCCGAAACCGAAACCACTCGTGATCCATGCCGATGTAGAGCGCCGGATCGACTGGCGCATCGGCCAGCATGTGCAGGTCGGCGATTACCTCGTCGACGAAGATCGAGGCCGGCACCAATTCATCCGGGTCGATCGGCCGCGCCTCGCGGACGTGGAAGGCGAAGTCGTCCGCGTTGGCGCCGGCCAACAGGAACTCGTTCGCGTCCTTCGTCGGGAGCCTGCACACCCGGCAGCGATCCAGCCCGAGCCGGTTGGCGACCTCGCGCGCGCCCTTCCTGCCGGCGTCGTCGTCGTCGTAGCACAACACGATGTCGGAGAAACGCTGCAGGCGCTCCCAATCCGAGTCGATCCACTGATGGTTTCCGGCGCCCTGATTGACGCTCATGGCCGGGATGCCGGCCTGATGCAGCGTCATGGCGTCGATCTCGCCCTCGGTGATGCAGATGGACCGCGCCTTCGGGTCGATCAGATGCCAGCCGAACAGACACGGCTCCGAGTCCTTCGCCTGCCACATCTTCTTCTCGGCGACGAGGCGCGTCTTGACGTTGACGAGCTCGCCGTCGCGCAGGTACGGCATCAGGACGGCCGTGTCGTCCGGGTTTCCGGCCAGCCGAAACTCGGCGATCGTCTGCTCGGTCAGCCCGCGCGATGCGAGCCACGCCGCGACGCGCGAGCGCGGACGGCCGCCATCCGGCTTCGCGGGACGCGAGTAGGTGCGCTTTGGCTTGAGCGGCGCGTCCAGCGACACGCCCAGGTACGCCGCCGCTTCCCGCATGGCCTCGGCGATCGAGCAACCGCGGCGGGCCGCAAACAGGTCGAGCAAGTCGCCGCCCTCGCCCGTGGCGAAGTCCCTCCAGACGCCGCGCTTCGATCCAGTGATGCGCACCGACAGCGACCCGCCGGCCTCGCCAGTGACCGACCCGGCCTTCCACTCCTGCCCGTGGCGCTTGCCGTTGGGCAGCAGCATCGCCGCCACGTCGGCGGCGTTCTCGGCGAGCCGGTCTGCCAGGTCGCGCGCATTCACCAGTGTCTCCGTTCCGCGCGCTCGTAGTCGCGCACCCAGCGCGCCGCTGCGAGCGAGCGCAGGCGAATCCAGTGCCAGATGAGCCGCATCAAACCCCCGTCGCCTTTGCGATCACAGCCACCGCGCGGTCATACTCCGCACCCGTCAGGCACGGGAAGTCGCGCACGAGCTCGGCCTTGAACCGCTCATACGCTGCGTAGTCGGCCCGGTGCGGCCGGTGCGCGCCGATCTGCCGAACGCGGGCGAGCCAGCGCTCGAGCGGCGGCAGTTCGACGACGGCGCTCATCGCACCCTCCGATACCTATCCGGCCGCTTTCCGGCCCCGCGCTCGACGGCGATCTCCCCGACCTGCTCGACCGTCCATGCGATCGGGTCAGTCATGCCGCACCCGAAACAATGTCGGCCGGCGACCTTGGCCAAAGAATGTCGGCCCCCTGCGCTGCCGCGACACCTTGCCAGCGGCCTCCAGTTCGCTCAGGACGACATGGGCGTGGCCGTGCGTCCATCCCATTTGCGTCGCAACCTGCTGCGCCGTCGCCTCGCCTGCCTGCATCAGATAGTCGAGCAGCCATTGCGTGCGCGTCTCCCGGTCGAGCCTTGAGTCGGTCACTCGACCGCCTCCAGGTTCTTGCGCGCCGTCCAGAACACAGCGACCTGCTCGTCGGCGGACGACATGGGTCAGGCGACCCGCTCGGCGGGCTCGGTGGCAGGCACGGCCGGCGCTTCGTCTACGGACTTGAGCAGGCTCTTCGAGAGGTGTTTGCGAGCCAGCGCGGCGAGCACTCGGTCGGCAATCCGTGGCGGCAGAACGTC
>JADZCB010000422.1 GCA_020851775.1 Gammaproteobacteria bacterium | reverse complement strand
TGTCAGCGGATTGTGCGCGTACCACTCGGGATGCCAGTTCGCGCGATCGCCAATCATGATGAGCCAGCCGAGGTCGTAGTACTGCGGCCCGATGCCGGACAGTTCCCAGTCGAGCAGCGCGACGACTTCGCCACGCGCGTCGTAGAGGATATTGCCCGGCTGACAGTCACCATGCATCAGACCGATCGGAGAAGGCGGCGGCGGCGTCGCGAGCAGTTGTGTCCGCACGCCTTCGCCGAGCGCTCGCCAGGCCGGTTCCGCCGCTTTCTCGAGCACGGGATCCCAGCGTTGCACCTCGCGTGTCATCACCAGCGGCTGTTCCCAGTGCGGCAGATGCGTCTGCCAGTCGAAACGGTGCACGCGTGCGATGAGATCGATCGCGCGTCGCCACAACGCCGCGACGGCAGCCGCGCCCTGGTCGAAGCTCGCGTCCGGCTCCCACACGATGAAGGTATGTCCCGGCATCTTCTCGAACATCACATAGGCGGTCGGGAAGAATTCGTCGTCGGCGCCGTGGTGGTGGATCGGCGGCACCGGATAGCCGTGAGCATGGAGCGTCGTGAGTAGCGGGACCTGGCGCAGCACGTCGGTATTCGCGGCCCGTCGCACACCGACCGGCGAGAGGCGGATGACGAGTGCCACCGTGAGGCTTTCCCGCGCTTCGTTCCAGATTTCGAAGCCGAACGTCAGGCCGCCGTGGCTGCCCGCGAAGCCGTCGAGCTTGCGGATCACCTGCCCGGGGCCATAGCGCGCGGCGGCGAAGCGCGTGAGGCGCTCGCGGAGTTCGTGGAGTTCCATGCGTCGTCTGCTGTCCGGAAAGGATTCAGTGTAGCGAGTGCGATGCGTTCTTCGCGAATCATCCGCATCGGGCACGACGACAATGCGCCGCGATCGACTCGGGCAATCTTCCCTCGAACGGGGGAAATCGAGCCGATCGATGTTGACAGCGATCGGTCACGATCGGCTGCGTGACAGCGGGGTGGAGGGCACGTGCTTCTATCGGCGGTGCCCGTTCGCGTACCATCGGGTGACGAGGCGACGCGCCAGTGCGCGTCATCCGCATCATGAAAGACGAGCCGCTTTCCAGCGCGAAGGCGCGCCGGGGAGAGTCGAACGTGTCCAATTTTACAGAACCACGCATCGTGATCATCGGTGCCGGCATGGCCGGGATCCTGTCCGTCATCAAACTGCGCGAGGCCGGCTATCGCGATTTCGTCGTCTACGAGAAGTCCGGTCGCATCGGCGGCACGTGGCGCGAAAACACCTATCCCGGGGTCGCCTGCGACGTGCCGGCGCATCTCTACACCTATTCCTTCGAGCCGAATCCGGAGTGGAACAGCACCTTCGCGACCGGCGCGGAAATCCAGCGCTACTTCGAGCGCGTGGTCGAGAAGTACGACGTGCGGCCCGCGATCCGCTTCAACGAAGCGGTCGACGTCTGCGAGTTCATCGATGGTCGCTGGCGGCTGAAAACCTCGACCGGGCGCGATGATGTCGCCGACGTCGTCATCGCCGCGAGCGGAGTGCTGCATCATCCGTTCACCGCGGACATTCCGGGTCTCGCGGATTTCACGGGCGCCCGTTTCCACAGCGCGCAGTGGGATCACAGCGTGCCGCTCGAAGGCAAACGCGTCGGCGTGATCGGGACGGGCTCGACGGCGATCCAGATCACTTCCGCGATCGTCGACAAGGTCGGGCGTTTCGATCTCTTCCAACGCACCGCGCAATGGGTCTGCCCGATCGAAGACAAATCCTACTCCGAGAACGACAAGTACGAATTCCGCACCAATCCCGCGGCGCTCGATCGGATGCGCGTGGAGGCGAACGAGTATTTCCGCAAGTTCTCCAGCGCGGTGATCGACGCCGACTCCGCCGAGATGAAGGAAATCGAGGCGGCATGCCTCGCGAATCTCGAAAATAACGTCAAGGATCCCGTGCTGCGCGAAAAGCTGCGCCCGAACTATCGGGCCGGCTGCAAGCGGCTGATCTTCTCCCCCGATTTCTACACGGCCATCCAGCACCCGAACGCGCACGTGATCACCGATGCGATCGAGCGCGTCGAAGCCAACGGCGTGCGTCTGAAGTCCGGCGAGCTGCGTGAACTCGATGTGCTGGTGGTCGCGACGGGATTCCGCACCGACAGCTTCATTCGTCCGGCGGTGGTGAGGGGGCGTGACGGGATCAGCCTCGACGACGTGTGGGCCGACCACCCGATCGCCTACCTGTCGATCTCGATTCCGAAGTTCCCGAACTTTTTCATGCTCAACGGCCCGAACGGACCGGTCGGCAACTTCTCGCTGATTCTCATCGCCGAGAATCAGTTGAACTACATCCTGCAGTTGATGGAGAAAATCCGCGCCGGCGAGTGCCGCGAGATCGCACCGCGCGTCGATGCGTCGTCGAGCTTCGAGGCGACGCGCATCGAGGCGGCGAAGAAGTCGATCTGGGCGACCGGCTGCAAGAGCTGGTATCTGGACCAGCACGGCGTGCCGGCGAGCTGGCCGTGGTCGCGCGAGCGCTTCTTCGACGTCATGAAGCAGCCGGAATTCGAAGCCTACGAACTGGCAGACTGAGCGGGCGCTCCGCCCGGGGGCGATCCCGGCGGCGTGGTTCGCGCCGCCGGTTCGCACGTCAGGGTCACTGGCAGGCGGCGACGGACGTCGCGCAACCGGTGATCTGGCTGGTGGCGAGCATCCCGCCCAGGCTGCCGCCGATGCCCCCGATCGACACGAGCAGGACGAGGGTGGCGAGGACACGATTCAGTTCCGACATGATGGCTCTCCTTGGTGAGCTTGCTGAGCTGCGTGCGCCGCAGCAAAAGCAGTATCGGTACGGAACGTATCGAAATACAGGCCTTTTTCGTAGATAAATTGTTTCGCTCACGTAAACAATCGGGCGGTCGCGGCGGTGCCGGTGTCACCGCTCGAGCGCGGGGCCGCCGTGCCGGGTCGGGAACGCGTTGGCGTAGTACTCGTCCTGGAGCCGCCGTCATCATTCGGCTCGAACACGCCGCAGGTCTTCAGCGCCTTCTGCCGGATGACCAGGCAGAGTCCCATAATTGATACGAGGCAGACGATGGAAATCAGGGACAGGATAGCCGTCATCACCGGCGGTGCGACCGGGATCGGCGCGGCGCTGGCACGTCGCTTTCATGCCGAAGGTGCGAAACACGTCGTCGTCGCGGGCCTGCAGACCGACCTGCTGCGCGACGTCGCGCGCGAGATCGGTGGACTCGCCGTGCCCTGCGACGTCGCCCATGAAGCGGAAATACGCGCACTCGTCGCGCGCGTCGAACGCGACGTCGGGCCGATCGACATCTTCTGCTCGAACGCCGGCATCGCGCGCCTCGGCGATGAAGACGCACCGAACGACGAATGGCAGTTGAACTGGGACGTCCACGTGATGGCGCATGTCTACGCCGTGCGTGCCGTCGCGCCGCTGATGGCGGCACGCGGCGAAGGTTATCTGGTTCACACCGCGTCGGCCGCCGGGCTGCTGAGTCACATCCAGTCGGCGACCTATACGGTCACGAAGCATGCCGCGATCGCGTTCGCCGAGTGGGTGTCGATCAAGTACCGCACGCAGGGCGTGCGCGTGTCGGTGCTCGCGCCACAGGCGGTACGCACGCCGATGACTGCACGCCCCGACGGCGCCGCAGTCGCGAGCGTCGACGGCATGATCGAACCGGAAGCGCTCGCCGATTGCGTCGTCGCGACGATGGCCCGCGAAGAATTCCTGATCCTTCCGCATCCCGCCGTCCGCGACTACGTGCTGCGCAAGGCCACCGATGTCGACCGCTGGCTGAACGGCATGGCGAAGTGGCGCCTGCAGGCGGGGCCGGCGCAGCGCGAGTGAGCATCGTGCGGATGGAGATGCTGGTCATTGCCACCGGGCAACACCGGGAACACCGCGGTACAAGAGATCGATAAAGCAGCGCCCGCAACGCGCGACCGTCAATTCTGACGATGCCGATAATCGGGGAGCAGTTCCAACAATTCAGCGGCGCTGGCCGCATGGCGGCGCGATCGACGCGTCGGCACTACGGTGGACAGCGAGGCGTTGCAACGCAATACCGCAGTGTGTCCGCCGCGCTTCTTCGCCACCCATGCCGGCGTCGGCGAAGATGCTATTCCCGCCTGCTCCCCGGCCAAGTACATTGCAGAGACCGGGAGCCCGCGCTCCCCCACGCACACAAGCGCGCGGGCTGCACCCGCGCCGAGCAACGAGGAGCT
>JADZCB010000421.1 GCA_020851775.1 Gammaproteobacteria bacterium | reverse complement strand
CCGGCGACCAGCCGAAATAATGTTCGTCGAGCGCATCGGCGGCGAAGCGCGCCGCGAGTTCCAGTGTAATCGCTGCACTCGCCGGCACGACGGCCGCACGTTCACCGGCCGTCATGAGCCCGGCACAGACCTCCGCATAACCGGCGAGCGCGGCCTCGAACAAGGCGGCCGAAAAGCCCGCGTGCGGCGCATCTTCGGGCCCCGGGTTGCACCACGAACGGAATGCATCGCCGAGTTCATAGGCCAGCGGGGCGCGCGCCAGCGTGTCGAGATCGAGCATGCAGCGGCCGCGACCGTCGGCATCGAACAGCAGGTTCGAGATCTTCGGATCGCCGTGCACGAACCGCAGCGGTTGCACCGGCAGCGGCGGAAGCGTCGCATGCAGTGCGGTGATTTCGCTCGCGAGCGCGGCGACCGCGGCGGCGAGGCGGTGCGCGGGATGCCGCGCCTGCGCAGCGGCGAGTGCCGCGAAATGCCGTGCCGGTTCGTGGACGGGTGGCCGCGCGTACGGCAGCACGTCGTCGCAGGCGGCGAGGGCGAGATGAAAGCGGCCGAGCAGCATGCCGGCGGCACACGCCCGACGCGGCGAGTCGATCGCATCCACGGTCGTACCGTCGACGAAACTCAACAGCCGCCAGTGATCTCCATCGACCGTGACCCACGCGGCCCCGTCGATCGTGCGCAGCAGGCGCGGCGTGTCGAGGCCCTGCGCTGCCAGCGCCTCGGTCACACGCTCGAGATTCAGATTGATTTCCGGCGCAAACACCGGATGCAGTCTCTGCAGCACGGCACGGCGACCCTCGGCGGCGTCGACCCGGAAGCTGGAGTTGATGAGCCCCCCCGTGAGCGGGGTCAGAGACGCGGTGGCCAGCGCCCATGCGTCGAGCGCGCGGCGCGCCGGCGCGAGCGCGTCATCGGAGGAGGTCGCCATCGGAAGTCGGGCGCGCCGGCGCGGGACGATGTCAATCACCCGGCTCGCGGTGGCCGACGCCGGTCAGGTCTTCCTCGATCTGCGCGACTTCCTTGCGCAGACGCTCGACTTCGGCCTTGAGTTGATCACGCTCACGGCTGATACGGGCCGTTTCGGCGAGTGCCTCGAAGGCCGAGCGCTCGGCCCGATCGGCCCGTTCGAGCGCCGCGCTGCGCTGCTGACTGAGATCCTCTTCGAGCCGGGACGGCCCCAGCGTGCGACGCCAGAAATTGTTGACCAGCGACCACGTCGGCCATTCGGGCTCGCTGATGCCGACGTCCTCACGCAGCTTCGCGTACTCGGCGCGGTTCATGTGTGACAGCCCCGCGTCCTTGAGGAATTCGAGCAAGGCTTCGTCGCCGTCGTGCGGAGACTTCACGACGTAATGCGTCGCCATCGCATACAGCGTGCGCGCTTCCCAGAATCCCGACTCGCCGTCGTCGAAATCGATGTTCATGTCCTCGCCACCCGCTCCCTCGCGTTAGCCGTCGCATGCCGCACGGACGCCGACGATAGCCACCAAGAACACCGAGGACGCAGAAGGGCTTTGGGACGAGCGTAACGGCTGCCGTCGCGTTCCGTGATTGTCGCGCATAGCGAGCGCATGAGTGATGCCGCGGCTCGGATTATTTAATTTCCCTCTGCGTTCTCGGTGTTCTCTGTGGCAATACCCGCATTCGAGCGACACCTGCGCCGATGCGCATTCCTCAGAATGCGAACTGCGCCAAACCCATGCGTTCGATTGTGGACCGTTCGCCGGCGTGCGTCACTACGCCGACGACGCCGCGGGCGGGATCGAGATGGCGGGCGGCGACTGCGCGCAGATCGGCGAGCGTCGTCGCGAGCACCCGGCGCCGGAATTCGGCGCGGAATGCCGCGTCGCGACCATGCAGCCCGCTGTAGAACCAATGCACGGCGGCGCCGGCCGGTGAGCGCGGTTTGTCGAGGCCGCGAATGACGCCGAGTATCGCTTCCTCGATCAGCTTGTCGTTGGCCGCCGCCGCCGGCGAGGCCAGCCATTCGAGCGCGCGATCGAAATCGGCGAGCGTGTCGACGAGCCGGGGATCGCGATACGAATAAAACGCGAACGCACCGCCATCACTGTCGTAACTCGCGCCGCCGCCGTAGGCACCGCCACGCTCGCGCACGGCCGGATGCAGAAAACCGTCGGTCAGAAAGCGCGCGAGCACCGCGAGCGTCGGCGCCTCTGCGGCGCCCTGCGGGACTGCGACATAGGCCTTCGCGCAGAAATTGACATCGGCATTCGCAAACCACGCGCTGCCCACGGCGCCCGGTGCCGACGGCAGACTGTCGAGCAGCGCGGCGCCGGCCGGCGGTGCCGGCCGCGCGACCCCGGCGAGTGCCGTCCGTGCCGCGACCAGCGCATCGTCTTCGCCGACCAGCAGCATTTCGACCGGCGCGCCGGTGAGCTTCGCATGCAGCGCGGTGAAGCGCGCGAGCAGCGCGTCGGCCGCAGCGTCCGACTCGCGCACCGCGTCGTCGAGCGTCTGGATCGCGAGCACGTGCGCCGGTCCGTCCCATTCGTCGGCCAGCCAGCCCGCGGGCGACAGACCGCGCATCGCCCCGTGCATCGCAAGGTGATGGCCGCGATCGGTGATGGAGAGTTCCAGATCGGCACGCATCTGTGTCAGCAGTTCGCGCAGGCGCTGGCGCTCGTCCAGGCGCACGGCGGGCAGCACGTCGGTCAGCGCCGCGACGAGTTCACCGGCTTTGCGCTGCAGACCCTTGGCGGTCACAACCAGATGGCCGCGGCAGTGCTGGAGGCTGTCGAGATTGCTCCTGATCGACGCATGGGCGCCGAACTGACCGAGACGCGCCCGCCGGGCCTGCGTGTCGAGATAGGTTTCCCGGCCGGCACCGAAATCGGTGAGCCAGCCTGAGAACAGCGACAGAGTCGCGATTTCCCCGGCATCGAGCGCCGGCAGCGCCGTCGCAGCATGCGCAGTGACGATACCGTTCGTGCCGCGGCGGTACGCATGCGTACGCCAGCCGCCGGCAGCGCCTGCCTCGCCAATGACGGGGGCCTCACCGGCCGGCACATCGGCGAGCGTGATCCGCGGCAGGATCTCGGGATCGTCCTGCCGTGCCTGGTGCGCTTCGAGCGCGGCAGTCGCCTCACGAATGCGCGTGGCGTCGGCGGCGTCGAGCGAGCGATGGAGTGCGGCGAGCTTCAACTGCTCGGCGCGTCGGTCCGCGTCGCGCTTGCCGCGATCGGGCACCATGATGAGCTGCACGCGGTGATCGTTCTTCAGCAGGCTGCGTTCGATCAGCTCGCGGG
>JADZCB010000420.1 GCA_020851775.1 Gammaproteobacteria bacterium | reverse complement strand
TCGCTTCGCCGACACCCTGGGGCGTTTCCCGGTCGTGCTCGGTTACTACTTCAATTTCACCGCGGCCGCCGGCGATGCGATCGCCCGCATCGGCACGCTGCCGCCGCCGACCTTCGTCAAAGGTACCTTCACCGGCAAGAACGTCACGTTCCGCAGCGCCGACGGCTATGGCGCGAATCTCGAAGGGCTCCAGACCAGGGCACTCTCCGGCGGCCATTTCAATCCGCAACCCGATGTCGACGGTGTCGTCCGCCGGGTTCCGATGCTGATTGAATTCGACGGCGCCTATTACGGCTCGCTGTCGCTCGAAATGGCGCGTCAGGCACTCGGCGGGATCGAGATCACGCCGCGTTTCGAACGTCCCCTGTTCTCGACGACCGCCTATGCGGGTCTCGAATGGCTGGATATCGGTCGCTACGCGGTCCCGGTCGATCGCCATGTACAGACGCTGGTGCCGTACCGTGGGCGCAAGGGCAGTTTCCCATACGTGTCGGCGACCGACATCCTCAACGGCAGTGCCGACGCGGCGCTGCTCGACGGGGCGATCGTACTGGTGGGAACCACTGCGCCTGGATTGCTCGATCTACGTGCGACACCCGTCGGCGAAGCCTATCCCGGGGTCGAAGTGCACGCGAATCTGATCGCCGGCATCCTTGACGGGCGCATTCTGCAACTGCCCGAATACACGCTCGGCGCCGAGGTCGTGCTGCTGATTCTGTTCGGGCTCGCGATGGCACTCGTCGCGCCACTGCTGAGTCCGCTCGCCGCGATGCTCACCGCAGGAGGGCTGTTGTCCGCCTACGTGCTGTTCAATCTCACGGTGTGGACCGGCGCCCAGCTCGTGCTGCCCGTGGCGTCGGGCGTGCTGATGCTGCTCGCGATGTTCATGGTCAACATGACGTATGGCTATTTCGTCGAGACGCGTGGCAAGCGCCAGCTCACGGGGTTGTTCGGCCACTATGTGCCGCCGGAACTGGTCGACGAAATGTCGAAGCATCCCGAAGCCTATTCGCTCGATGCCGAGAGTCGCGAGATGACGGTGCTGTTTTCCGACGTGCGCGGCTTTACGACGATTTCGGAAGGACTCAGCCCGAAGGATCTCTCGGCGCTGATGAACCAGTTTCTGACTCCGATGACGCGGGTGATTCACGAACACCGCGGCACGATCGACAAGTACATGGGCGATGCCGTGATGGCGTTCTGGGGTGCACCGCTTCCGGACGTCGAGCATGCGCGGCACGCGCTTCAGGCCGGTCTCGGCATGCTCGCCCGCGTCGAACAGATCAACCGCGATTTCGCACAACGCGGCTGGCCCCCGATCCAGATCGGCATCGGCATCAATACCGGTCCGATGAGCGTCGGCAACATGGGTTCGGAATTCCGAATGGCCTATACGGTGCTCGGTGATGCCGTGAATCTCGGTTCCCGGCTCGAAGGTCTGACGAAAGGTTACGGGGTGTCGCTGATCGTCAGTGAAGCGACCCGCGCGGCAGTACCGGAATACGCGTATCGGGAAATCGATCGCGTGCGCGTAAAAGGCAAGGACAGGCCGATCACGATCTACGAACCGCTGGGTCTGCGCGACCGGATCGACAGCAAATGGAAGGACGAACTCAAGCTCTATCGCGAGGCGTTACGCCTGTATCGCGCTCGTGAGTGGGACATGGCGGAAATGAATTTTCTGAACCTGTCGCGCTCGTCGCGCTCGCCGGAGCTCTATCGCGTTTATGCGGAGCGCATCGCGCAATACCGGCTGCACCCGCCGCACACCGATTGGGACGGCGTCTTCACGTACGCGACCAAATAGGCCGGGTGGCGGTCCCCCGACGAAAAAGCGCCCACGAGGGGCGCTTCCGTCGACCTGCGCGCGCGGTGGCTCAGCGCGTCAGCGTGAACTCCATCTTGATGCCGGCGAGTTCGATGATGTCGCCGCTTTTCATCGCGTACGCCTGCTGGCCAATCGGCGTGCCGTTGACGACAGGGAAATTGGCGTTCTTGCCGTCACCTTCGATGTGCGTCAGGAAGTAGCCGTGCGGACGCCGGGAAATCACGGCCACCTGCACGCCCGGTTTGCCGAGCGTGATGAGAGCCTTCGTCAGTTCGAGTTCCTTGCCGGCGATGGGGCCGTTGAGCACGTGGAGCTTGCCGAAAGGCATCCCGGACGCGACTGGTGCGGCAGCGGCAGCGGCAGCGGGTGCCGCTGCCGGCGGTGGCGCAGCGGGGGGTGCCGGCGCATTCGCGTGTTCTGCGGCCTTCGCCGCCGCGACTGCCGCGCTCGCCGAGCCCGGCCGGATGATCATCGTCTTCTCGAATTCTTCGTCGTCGGCGGTCGCGTGCTCGTTGACGTACTTGAGCTCGTGCTTGCCGATGCCGATCACGTCGCCGTCGCGCAGCGCGTGCTTCTTGATCAGCTTGCCGTTGACGTACGTCCCGTTGGTGCTGCCGAGGTCCTCGAGAAAGGAATCGTCGAGGATGGTGATGACGAGCGCATGTTTGCCGCTGACGGCCAGATTGTCGATCTGGATGTCGTTGTCGGGCTTGCGGCCAACGGTCATCCGCTCCTTGCCGAGCTGGAATTCTCCCTGCACCGCCCCATTCAAGCTGAGTACGAGTTTGCCCATTGTTGTGTCCTGTCAGCTTCCCCTCGTAAAAAGCCCCATCACTTTCGCGAGTAGTCCCGCTGACCCCGGCGCGCCGGGGCGGGGCCGGGCGAGGACGACGGAGACGTTGTCCTTGCCTCCGCCCGCGTTGGCCAAGCGCACCAGCTCATGGGCCGCTCGCGAAAGATTAGCACTATATTTACTTAGGGTTAAGCGAATTTCTTCATCATTTACCATATCATTCAAGCCGTCCGAGCACAGGAGGAAGATGTCCCCGGGCAGGGTTTCCATCTCCTGGACATCGACCTCGACGTGCTCGTCTATTCCCAGCGCGCGCGTCACCAGGTTCTTCGGCGTATTCGCCTGGGCTTCCTCCGGGGTGAAGAATCCCCTGTCGATCAGTTCCTGAACCAGCGAGTGATCGTTGGTCACCTGTTTCAGCTCGTCGCCCCGGAAACGGTAAATCCGCGAATCGCCGACGTGCGCGAGAATCACGCGACCTGCGGTGAACACGGCGGCGACGATCGTCGTGCCCATGCCGTGGCACTGCGGGATGGCGTGGGCGGTGTCGAAGATATGGCGGTTGGCGGTCTGGATGCAGTCCCGGATCAACTGGGCTTCGGCCGAGGAATACGGGCCATCGGCCGTCGCGCGTCGGGGACCGGGCTTGCCACCGTTCTCGCGCATGCCGTCGAGGACGGCCTTCGCAGCAATGGCACTGGCCACCTCGCCAGCCTTGTAACCTCCCATGCCGTCGGCAACCACCGCGAGGCCGACACCGACGTCGGTCACTGAGCTGTCTTCATTGTGTGGCCGTTTGAGACCCTTGTCCGAGACGTTTGCAAATTCGATGTCGAGAAAGGGCATTGCGGCAGTGCCTGCTTCAGCCGCTTACCTGTTTGTGGCAGGTTTGGATATCTCGTGCCATCTCTGCACCGGTCTGGTAACGCTTGGTGACGTCCTTCTGCAGCGCCTTGTTGATGATTGCGGACAGGCACGGGCGTTGCTTCGCGAGCTCGGGCTTCAGTTCCGCTATGTCCTGATGGGGTTCGTTGGCGATCTTGTACATCAGTGTCGCCATCGATTCGCCTTGGAACGGCAGCTTGCCGGTCACCATCTGGTACAGCATCACGCCGAGCGAGAACAGATCCGAGCGGCCATCGACCTTGCGTCCGGACAACTGTTCGGGGGACATGTACGACGGCGTGCCGAGCACCATGCCGGTCTTGGTCTTGCTCGAGTCGGTGATCCGTGCGATGCCGAAGTCCGTCAGCTTGACGATCTTCTTGCTCGGCTCGTACATCACGTTCGCGGGCTTGATGTCACGATGGACGATGTTCTGCTTGTGCGCGGCGTCGAGGGCCAGTGCGGCCTTGAACACGATACCCATGACCACCGGCAGCGGCAGCAGGGTGTCCGGCTTCGTATAGCGCGTCAAATCGTGGCCTTCGAGAAATTCCATCGCGATGTAGGCGAGGTCGTGCTCTTCGCCGCAGTCGTAAATCGTGACGACGTTCGGGTGCACGAGGCGCCCCGCAGTCTCGGCCTCCCGGAAGAAACGCTGCTTGACCTCTTCGACCTCGTCGGCCTCGAACTCCTGCGCCAGCGCCATCGTCTTGATCGCGACGACGCGGTTGATCTTCGGGTCCCGGCCGAGATAGACGACACCCATCGCGCCCTTGCCGAGTTCGCGTTCGACCTCGTAGCGGCCGAGCATGGTCTTCGGCATGCCCGGCCCGAGCATCAGCGTACCGGCCGGTGCGCCGCCGGGCGCCCCCGACGGAAACATCATCTGCGTGTCGGTTGCGTGCCGGGTCTGCGCGATCTTGGCCGCGATGTCGCGGAATTTCGGATTCTTGGCGTGGATGTATTCATAGACCAGCATCGCCTTCTGCGGCTGGCGCTTGACCATGTAATCCGTCGCGAGTCCGTACAGGGCTTCGAGCAGTTCGTCGTCGACGGGGCAGCGCCGGAAGTACTCGAAGGCGTTGTCGAGTTCGCCCTTCTGCTGGAAAGTCAGCGCGAGCTGGCGGTTCGACAGCGCGGCCTTGAGGCTGCTGTCGATCGACACGCGCTCGGTGGCGAGATAGCGCCTGGTGGTCAGCAGCGCGTGACCGACGACCAGCAGCAGCGCCGCCGTCACGAGTTTGAGCCAGCTCGCCTGGCCGACCATCAGCCCGAGTTCGACTCCGATCAGCACCACGAACAGGCCCGCCGTCGCGATCGCCGCCGGGCCGGCGTTCAAGGTCGGCAGGACGAGCGTCAGATACGCGGCGATCAGCAGCAGCGCGAAAAACTCGACCCAGAAACCCCAGCCCGGCTGGACGAAGAAATCCTGGTTCAGGATGCTCGCGACGGTATGCGCCAGGATCATCACCGGCCCGCGCGTCTCGCCGATCGGGGTGACGAGGTCCGAGCCGAGCCCGAACGCCGTCGGGCCGATCAACACAATCTTGCCGTGGAAGTTTTCCATCGGCGTGTCGCCCTGGATCACGTTGTAGAACGAGTAGACCGGGAAGGCGGGTAGCGGGTCGCCGTTGCTGTCCTTCCCGAGGCTCGGGTAGAAGAACGTGTTCATCATCGAGTCGGTGCTGGTCCGGATCTCGAGATTGCCGAGTTTGACGTTGTCGCCGCGTGCGACGCGAATGTCCTCGACGCCGAGATTGAGGCTCCTGGCGGCGGTCAGCAGCGCCAGTGACGGAAAATAGCGATCGTAGTAACGCACGATCAGCGGCTCACGCCTGAGCACGCCATCGAGGTCGAGCGGGTTGATCAGCGAGCCGATGCCGGCAGCCTTGCTGCCGATGGCGTCGACTGGCGGCGTGGCCTTCACGGTCGGGAACGGAAACAGATCGTTGGTGCCCGACGGATCGCTGATGTTGTCCTCCGGGATCGCATAGCGGAGCACGTAATCGGGCAGCGGGGCATCCGGATTGCCGAGCGGCTGGCCCGGATCGAACTGCATGCCGAGCACCGTGTTTCCCGTCGTCGCGAGCGTGGCGCCGAGAATCGAATCGGTGTCGAGCGCTTTCAATGCGGCGGCAATCGTGCCGTCGATGTCGGCGGCCCGATCCGGCGGAAGGCTCAACCCGGCGAGTTGAGCGCGCAGGCGATCGATCCACATGAGCCCCGGGTCGGCCTGCTTCTCCGAGAAGAACACCGTCGACGCCACGGATTTCGCGCCCGCTGCCGCCAGCTTCTCGATCATCGTCGCGTGGACGTCGCGCGGCCACGGAAAGCGGCCGATGTTCCGGATGCTCTGGTCGTCGATGGCAATGATCGCGATGTCGTCCTGGCGCCCGTCTCCTTCGCCCGACGAGAGCCGCACGCCGAGATCGTAGACATACCCTTCGAGACTCTCGAGCACCCGGTTCCCGCCGAACCAGAGCACCAGGAAGACGAGCGAGATTGCGAGCCCGACGAACCGGTCGGATTTCCAGAATGCTGCTTTCATGGTCCGGCCGTGCGGTTAGAGTAAGTTCTAGGTTATGGCAATAGTAACTTGAATATCTTCAGGAGAGTAGCCGACTTCGACGCCCGTTCCAGGGGCCGTGAGCAGCTTCAGTCGCACCATTTATCGACGTCTGCGCGCGCTTCTGCACGGGCCCGACGATGCTCGGCATCACTCAGCACCCGCTTTTCGCCGTTGGCATCCCATTCGTAGAGATAACCGGAGTTCTTGTACTCGAAGTGACGGTTGCGCGCGTCGGCACAGGCGGCCGTGCGCTCGTCCTCTTCGCGGGCGAGGGTGGCATCCCGTTCGGCCTGTTCGGCGCGTTCGCTCTCGAATTCCTGAAGCAGACGCCGGGTACGCTCGCGGCGGGTTGTGTCGTCGCTGCCGCGGCCGCCGTGCACGGTTATCCGCGCGGCGCCGGCCGTTGGCGGGCGGTCGCCGTAATGCACCTCGCCATTTGCGTCGGTCCATTTGAAGATCTCGGCTGCGGGAGCGGCCGCCACCGCAAGGCAGACGGCGAGCATTGTCGCGCTCCGTGCCAGCGTCGGAACATGCGTCGGGTTCATCGCGTCAACGGGGCACTGCCCGCGGTTTTTTCCGAGTATAGAAGGGGGTGTAGACGTTCGGCCAGCCAGGTGATCTGACCTCGCGCCGTCGATACATCGGTCGTACGGTGGGCAGCGTCGCGCCGCGGGCGCGGGGCGGAGAGGGAGAAGTTCCTGCTGAAACCGGGTACAGCGCCCGGGCGCAGCAACGATATGCCGGGGCGGAACGGCCAGGTCGTTGATCCTGCCACGGGGCGCAACCGCACGCGCGCACGCGATGCGGTTCTGGGCCGCCGATGCGCCGTCGCGTTAGGCTTGCCGCGAGTTCGACATGGAAGTCGAGCCGGCCGTTGCGACCGCCAGGATGGCAGTCGTCATCGTGCCGGGGTACTGCATCGCGGACGGCCCATGGAAGGCGCCACGGCGGTACCGGCGCCGGCGGTTGCAGGAAGCGACCGCCGGTGCCTTTTCATGCTGCAGTCCGGGATCAGCGCTCGAGCAGTTTCAGTTTGTCGGGCTGCCCCTTCCATTCTTCGGCGTCGCCCGGCGGCTCCTTCATCTCGTTGATGACGGGCCAGTCCTTCGCGAGTTCGGCATTCAACTGCAGGAACACGTGTTCATTGTCCGCGAGGTCGTCTTCCGACTTGATGGCCTCGGCCGGGCATTCCGGTTCGCACAGCGTGCAGTCGATGCATTCGTCCGGATCGATGACCAGCATGTTCGGGCCTTCGTGGAAACAATCCACCGGGCACACCTCGACACAGTCGGTGTATTTGCACTTGATGCAGTTTTCGGTCACTACGAAAGTCATGTTTGAGTACGCGTCGTGAATTGCGGGAGGCGTCATTATAGCCATGAGATCGCTGGACTCCCAACATACCCTGCCGTATGGAAAGAGGCCGGTGGCGCGATCCTCAAGGGCCCAGCAGGCGCTTCAGGCGGTAGACCAGATCCAGGGCATCCCGCGGGGTCAGCGTATCCGGGTCGCACTGCCCGAGCAGCGCGAGTACCGGGTGCGGCGGCGCTGCAGGCGACGGCAGCGGCAACGCGGCCTGGGCCTTGTCGGCATTTCCGGTGTGGCGGGCGGCCAGCCCGGCGAGGCGCTCCCGGGCGCGCGCGACGACTTCGCGTGGGACGCCGGCGAGCAGCGCGACGGCGAGCCCGAAGCTCTGACTGGCGGGTCCTTCGCGCACCGCGTGCAGGAATACCACGCGTTCGTCGTGCTCGACCGCGTCCATGCGGACGTTGGCGACGGTCGGCAATTCCTCGGTGAGCGCCGTCAGCTCGAAGTAATGCGTCGCAAACAGCGTGAACGAGCCGTTGACGCGCGCGAGATGCTCGGCCGCGGCCCACGCCAGCGACATGCCATCGAACGTGCTGGTGCCGCGTCCTATTTCGTCGATGAGAACGAGGCTCGATGAGGTCGCATTGCGCAGAATCGCGGCCGTCTCGGTCATCTCGACCATGAAGGTGCTCTGGCCGCGACTGAGCTGATCGGACGCGCCGATGCGCGAGAAGATGACATCGAGCGGACCGAACGACGCGCGCGCTGCCGGGACGAAGCTGCCGACATGCGCAAGGATCGCGATCAGCGCCGTCTGTCGCATGTATGTCGACTTGCCACCCATGTTCGGCCCCGTGATCACGAGCATGCGCCGCGCGTCGTCGAGCACGAGATCGTTGCTGACGAACGGGGTGGCGACGATGCGCTCGACGACCGGGTGACGACCCTGCCGGATGTCGATGCCTGGCGTCGCGTGAAACTCGGGTGGCTGGAACTGCAAGCTTTCGGCGCGCTCGGCAAAGGCGGCGAGCACGTCGATTTCGGCGAGCGCCAGCGCCGCTTCCTGCAAGTCGGGCAGGCGGGCGGCCAGCGCCGTGAGCAAGGCCTCGTAGAGCTGGCGCTCGCGCAGCCCGGCCTGTTCGTGGGCGCGCAGAATGCGGGTCTCGAACGCCTTGAGTTCCGCCGTGACGTAGCGTTCCGCACTCTTCAGCGTCTGACGGCGCACGTAATCGGCGGGAACCGTGTCGCCTCGGCTGCGCCCGAGTTCGATGTAGTAGCCGTGAACACGGTTGTAGCCGACCTTCAGGGTCGGGATACCCACACGGATACGTTCACGTTGCTCGAGCTCGACGAGAAAGCTGTCGGCATCCGTCGCCATGCGCCGCAGCTCGTCGAGTTCGGCATCATAGCCGTCCGCGATTGCGCCGCCGTCGCGCAGCAGCGCCGGTGGCGAGGCGGCGAGTGCACGTTCGAGGAGATCATGCGTGGCCCCGTGCTCGCCACAGCGCGCGCGGAGATCGCACAGGCGCGGGCTGTCGAGATCATCGAGCAAGGCGCGCAGTGCGGGCAGAACACCGAGCGTGTGACGGAGCTGCGCGAGTTCGCGCGGCCGGGCGCTGCCGAGCGCGATCCGCGTCGTGATGCGCTCGATGTCGCAGATCCCTTTCAGGCCGGTGCGCAGCGAATCGAGACCGGGATGCCCGACGAGCGTGTCGACCGCCTGCACGCGGAGCCGGAGTTCGGCATGATCGCGCCGCGGTTGGCCGAGCCAGCGACGCAGCAGGCGCGCGCCCATCGCGGTCGCCGTCGTGTCCATCAGCGCGACCAGCGTGAGGCGTTCGTCGCCGTCCGCCCCGATCGTCAATTCGAGATGCCGGCGCGTCGCCGGATCGATCCCGATATAGTCGTCGAGATGCTCGATCTGGAAGCGTCGCAGATGAGGCGGACGCCCACAGTGAGTCTCTTCGAGGTAGAGCAGGAGTGCGCCGAGCGCTCCGAGCAGCGGCCCCTCGGCGTCGAGACCGAGCGCGCCGGCGTTCGCGACGCCGAAGTAGTCACACAGGCGCCGCGTCGCTGCCCCGTACTCGAAATGCCAGGGTGGCCGGCGTTGCACGCGCGGTATGCCACGATCGCCGCCGGCGTCGTCGCTGTCGACGAGCAACTCGGCCGGTCGCAGGCGCGCGAGCTGGTCCGCGACTTCGGATTCGTCGTGCAAGGTCATGCCACGACAGCAGCCGCTCGCGGCATCGAGCCACGCGAGACCGATGCCGGGGCGGCGTGCGTCGCCGTCGCTGCACAGGGCGGCCAGCAGTGTCTCGCTGCGTGCGGCCAGCAGCGCGTCGTCGGTCACGGTACCCGGCGTCAAAATGCGCGTGACGCGGCGCTCGACGGGACCTTTCGAGGTCGCCGGATCGCCGATCTGCTCGCAGATGACCACCGCTTCACCGAGTTTCAGCAGGCGCGCGAGATATGGCTCGACGGCGTGTGCCGGGACCCCCGCCATCGGGATCCGCGTGCCGCCGCTCTCACCGCGGCTCGTCAACGTGATGTCGAGCAGCCGGGCAGCCCGCTTCGCGTCATCGAAGAAGAGTTCGTAGAAATCCCCCATGCGGTAGAACAACAGTCGATCAGGGTAGTCGGCCTTGATCCCGAGGTATTGCGCCATCGACGGCGTATGGCGCACGGCAGCCACCTCACCGTCACGGCCCGCCACGGCTTCCCGTCCGCTCATGGCGCACCGGGCGCCGGATCGATTGCGTCGTCGATGAGTTCGCGCAGTCTGCGGGCACGCGCGTCGAGTGCGGTGTCGTGAGGCTGCGATCCTTCACTCACGCGTTCGAGACTCTGGTCGGCCTGGTGCAGGCGGACCACGCCGAGGTTGTGCCACGCCTTTGCATGACCCGGTGCGCGGTGCAGGCATTGTTCGTAGGCCTGGGCCGCGAAGTCGTAGCGCGCCGTGCGGAAATACACGTTGCCGAGCTTGAACCACGGCTCGGCATCGCCACGCGCGGCCTGTGCCGCGGCGAGGAATGCGCGTTCGGCACCGTTCCAGTCTTCGTTGGCGTACGCCGCTTCACCCTGCGCCATCGCCGCTTCGGCCGTGACCGGCGGCGCGATCGCCGCAGAGTCGGCCGCGCGATGGGCACAGCCGGCCAGCGCTGCGACGGCGAT
>JADZCB010000419.1 GCA_020851775.1 Gammaproteobacteria bacterium | reverse complement strand
TGCGCGGCAGCGACGTCGTCGATCGCATCGTCGCGCTCGGCGGCAACGATCAACTCACCGGCGGGCGGGGCAACGACTTCCTCGACGGCGGTGCCGGCAACGACGTCTACGTGCAGGCGCGCGGCGATGGACAGGATGTGATCCGCGATGCGGCAGGCCACGACATCATCCAGTTCGGTGACGGCATCACACTCGCAGACGTGTCCTGGCGTCACGAAGCGCGCGATCTCGTGATTACCTATGGCCCAGGCGACGAACTGCGTCTCACCGACTGGCACGTCAATCGCAATGCCCGCGTCGAAAGTCTCAGTTTCGCGATCGGCAATGGGGCGGATGCTCAGCGCCTGATCAACCGCGCGCCCGTCGCGCGCGTCGCACCGCAGACGCTGTGGCTGGATGCCGGCGTACCGTTCCGCTACACGATGCCGACGTCCTGGTTCGCCGATCCCGATCCGCTCGACAAGTTGATGTACCGCTTCCTGCCCGACAACGCAGCCGGTACGCTGCGGCAACCGGCGTGGCTGACGATGGACGGCGGCACACGATTGATCGCCGGCACGGCGCCCGCCGATTTCATCGGTGATGTGCACCTGACACTCGTGAGCTTCGATCCGCTGATGGCGCGCGCGATGCTGTCGTTGCGTCTCGCCTTCGGCACTGGCGTGACCCTGGTCGGCGGCGCACAGGCCGACCTGTTTCAGGGTACGAACTGGTCCGACACGCTGCTCGGCAACGACGGCAACGACAGGCTGTCCGGGCTCCTAGGGCACGATCGACTCGAGGGCGGGGCCGGCGCGGATGCCCTCATCGCCGGCGCCGGCAACGACGTACTGGTCGGCGGTGCCGGCAACGACACGCTGAATGGCGGGGCCGGCAACGATCGCTATGTCGTCACGCGCGGCGCCGGCGTCGACCGTATCTTCGACAGCGGTGGCAACGACGAACTGCGCTTCGACGACGGCGGCATCCCCGCCGATTTCTGGTTCAGCCGCCAGAACACCGATCTCTCGATCTCACGCAGCGGCACCTTCGACCGCATCGACGTGACGGACTGGTACGGAAGCGGCACCGGGCGCATCGAGCGCATCAATCTGAACGACACCTTTGCCCTCGCCGCCGCGGATGTCGATCGTCTCGTGCAGGCGATGGCGCAGTTCGGCCCGACGCCAGCGCCCGGCAGCACGTTCGCGCCGCTGATCGCGAACCCGTTGGCACCGGTGCTGGCGGCGAGCTGGAAGCCGATCACCGCTTGACGCTCGCAACCTGATGGCATCGGCGAGTGCAGCGAACCAGGCGACGACTGCACGGCCGGCAAGGCATTGAACCGAACCACGGAGCACGGCTTGCTCCGTGGCAACCGCAAGCGACTCCGGCGCCGAACACCGACCACGACGCTTGCCAGTCGACGCAGGAACACCAGACACTGCACCCATGGCTTCGAACCTGCACCGCCGACTCCATCTCGGCGCCTTCATGCGCCCCGCGATCATCCACTCCGCCGGCTGGCGCTGGCCGGGCGGCTTTGCGGATGCGAACTTCAACTTCGAGCACCTGAAGCGCTTCGCGCAGACGCTCGAGCGTGGCTGCTTCGACGCCTTCTTCATGGCCGATCATCTCGCGGTGCTGAACATGCCGATGGAGGCGCTGAAGCGCAGCGCGACGGTCACGTCCTTCGATCCGCTGACCCTGCTGCCGGCGCTCGCCGTCGTCACCGAACGTATCGGCCTCGTCGCGACGGCATCGACGACATACAACGAGCCGTACCATATCGCGCGCAAGTTCGCGTCGCTGGATCACCTGAGCAACGGCCGCGCCGGCTGGAATCTCGTCACCTCGGCGAATCCGCACGAAGCGTGGAACTTCAGCCGCGACGACCATCTCGAGCACGCGGATCGTTACCGTCGCGCGCGCGAGTTCTACGAGGTCGTCACGGGCCTGTGGGACAGTTGGGCCGATGACGCGTTCGTGCGCGATCAGGCGAGCGGTGTCTTCTTCGATCCGGCGAAGCTGCACGTGCTGGATCATCGCGGTCCCGAATTCCAGGTGCGCGGGCCGCTGAACGTCGCGCGGCCGGTGCAGGGCTGGCCCGTGATCGTGCAGGCCGGCGCATCGGAGGCGGGCCGGCAGATTGCGGCGGAAACGGCCGAAGCGGTCTTCGGTGCGGCGAATACGCTCGCCGCCGGTCGCGAGTTCTACGCCGACGTGAAAGCCCGCGTGCGCGCAGCCGGACGTGATCCCGAACATTTGAAGATCCTGCCGGGCGCGTTCGTCGTCATCGGCGACACGCTCGCCGCGGCGCGTGCGGCGAAGAAACGTCTCGATGCGCTCGTGCATCCGGAGAGCGCCATCGCCTCGCTCGGCGTGCTGCTCGGCCATGACGTCTCGGGCTGTCCGCTCGATGGCCCGCTGCCCGAGATCCCGGAAACGAACGCGAGCAGGAGTTCGCGCGCAAAACTCGTCGCGATGGCGCGTGACGAAGGCATGACGCTGCGCGAACTCGCGCAGTACGCAGGCGGGAGTTACGGTCTGCTCGAATTCATCGGCACCCCGGCGACGATCGCCGATGCGATGGAAGAATGGCTGATGAGTGATGCCTGTGACGGCTTCAACATCATGTTTCCGTTTCTGCCGCAGGGGCTCGACGATTTCGTCACGCGCGTCGTGCCCGAACTCCAGCGGCGCGGACTCTTCCGCCACGCCTACGAGGGCACGACCTTGCGCGATCATCTCGGCCTGCCGCGCATTCCGAATCGCCATTTCACGTAAACCGGCGCCGCTACATTGCGTTGACTTCGGCCCCGGCCGTAGCTTGGGCTGCTGAAGGAAGCCCAACAGAGTGTTGGTGCTGTTCTCGGCGTTCGGTGGCAAAAAAAGCTCAATGGCTAAAAAAGCTGCGCAGTGCTTGTGCCCGGTAACAGGTTCGACAGCCGCGCCTGCAGGAGCGCCGGCAGGTACGATTCGGCGCCGTTGCGTCACATGGCTTCGAGTTCGGCCCAGCGCGCGACCAGTTCGTCGAGCGTACGCTGTTTGTCGGCGAGTTCGGCGAGCACGGCCTGGGTTGCGATGTGGGGCTGCTGGAAGAACGCCGGGTCCGACGTTCGCGCGCTGAGCGCGGCGATCGTGCGTTCGAGTGCATCGATGCGGTCAGGAAGCTGGTCGAGTTCGTGCTTGAGCTTGAAGCTCAACTTGCCTGCCGGGCGTGAAGCGGGTGTCGCGGGCGTCGCGATGGGCGCGGCCGACGGTGGCGCCGGCTTCGCACGCTGCCGGTTGGGATTGTCGGTCTCGGCGAGCTGCCGCCCGCGCGCCGCCCAGTCGCTGTAACCACCGGCGTACTGGACGATGCGGTCGTCGGCCTCGAACACCAGCACCGTATCGACCACCGCGTCCATGAAGGCGCGGTCGTGCGACACGATGATCAGCGTGCCGGTGTATTCGCGCAGCTTGTTCTCCAGGACGTCCAGCGTCTCGACGTCGAGATCGTTGGTCGGTTCGTCGAGCACGAGCAGGTTCGTCGGACGCGTGAACATCCGGGCCAGCATCACGCGGTTGCATTCGCCGCCGGACAACGCCTTGATCGGCGTCTTCGCCCGCCCGGCGTCGAACAGGAAACCTTTCAGATAACCGATGACGTGGCGTTCCTTGCCGTCGATCGTCACGTAGTCCCGGCCGTCACCGACGACGTCGGCCACGGTTTTTTCGGGATCGAGTTCGCGCCGCATCTGATCGAAATAACCGATCTCGAGATTCTGCGCGAGCTTCACCGAGCCACCGTCAGGCGTGAGTTCGCCGAGCAGGATCTTCAGCAGCGTGCTCTTGCCGACGCCGTTGTTGCCGACGAGCCCGATGCGATCACTCCGCATGATCTTCAACGACACGCCGTCGATGATCGGCGCGCTGCCGTAACCGTGCACGATGTTCCGCGCTTCGACCACCTTGCGGCTCGATGACTCGGCTTCCGACACGTGCAGGCGCGGCGCGGCGAGTGGCTTGACGCGCGCGGCTGCCTGCTCGCGCATCGCCTCGAGCGCCCGCACACGGCCTTCGTTGCGCGTGCGCCGGGCCTTGATGCCCTGGCGGATCCAGGCTTCTTCCTGTTCGAGCTTCTTGTCGAAGAGCTCGTTCGCGCGCGCCTCGTCCTCGAGCGCTTTCGCCTTGTTCGCGAGGTAGGTGTCGTAGTTGCCCGGCCAGTCGGTGAGCCGGCCGCGATCGATTTCGATGATGCGAGTCGCCAGGCGCTTCAGGAACGCGCGATCGTGCGTGATGAACAGCACGCTGCCGCCGAAGCCCAGCACGCGATTCTCGAGCCAGGTGATCGTGGACAGATCGAGATGGTTGGTCGGCTCGTCGAGCAGCAGCAGGTCCGGCTGACTGACGAGCGCCTGCGCGAGCGCGGCGCGGCGTCGCCAGCCGCCGGAGAGCTCTGCGAGACGCTTGTCCCCGGGCAAATCGAGTTCGGACAGCACCTGCGACACGCGCTGCGCGACATGCCAGCCGCCGTGCGCCTCGATCTGGCGCTGGAGCTGTTCCATCTCGCGGATTCGGGTCGCATCGGGATGACCGGCGGCGAGGGTCTCGTAGGCCGCGATGTGGGCGGAGACCGTGGCGAGGCCGTCGCCGACGAAGTCGCGGACGGTGCGCTCCAGCGCGTCCGGCAGCGTCTGGGCCAATTGCGCGACATGCAGGTCGGCCCGGCGTTTGATCGCGCCGTGGTCGGGCAATTGCGTGCCGGCGGCGAGTTTCAGCAGCGTCGACTTGCCGGCGCCATTGCGGCCGATCAGGCAGACGCGTTCCCCGTCGCTCAAGGTGAAATCCGCGTGGCGCAGGATCGTGACCTCGCCGAACTCGAGGGACACGTCTTCGAAACTCAGCAGCGTGCTCATGCGGACGGCGGGGACGGGGAGGGCATGCATTCTGACCCGCGGCACCGCGCAGCGGCAAGATGGCGGACGCAGTCGGGGCGACCGCCGCGCCGTCGCGCTCAAGCACCGGAGGCTGCGGTCGATACGGCTCGAAACCAGACTCGACGCAGGGTATCGATGAACGTGTCGCTCCTCCCGCCCGGCCCGCACGCTGAGGCGGACTCCCTCGCCATGCGCGTCGCGCGGCTCGAACACGCGGTGGCGCGTCTGCCCGACCCCAACCACCTGACGCTCCTCGTGTTCAGTGGGGAACTCGACCGCCTCATGGCGGCCTTCACCGTGGCGAGCGGCGCTGCGGCGAGTGGCATGGAGGTCGACATGTTTTTCACGTTCTGGGGCTCGGCGGCGCTGAAGCGCGGGGGCCCGCAAGCCCGCGGCAAGACGCTCGTCGAGCGCATGTTCGGCTGGCTTTTGCCCGGCGGCGTCGCGCGACTGCCACTGTCCAGACTCGATTTCGCCGGCGTCGGCCGCGTGCTGATGGCGCGCGAGATGAAACGCAAGGGCATTGCGGATCTGCGCGGCCTCATCGACGGCGCGATCGAGAGCGGGGTGCGGGTCCATGTCTGCGAAATGACGCTCGACATGATGGGGATCCGACGCGAGGAACTCCTCGATTATCCGGGCCTGTCCGTGTGTGGCGTCGCGAGCTTCATCGAGATGGCCGCGAGCGGCAATCACACCCTGTTCATCTGAATACGCCAAGGAGACGCCGTCATGCATGAACTCGACCTCGTCGGCCTGCGGTGCCCGACCCCGATCGTGAAGCTGAACAGCGAAGTGAAATCACTGACCGCCGGAGACGAAGTGCTCGTCGTCGCCAGCGACCCGGCGTTTGTGCCGGACGTGCAGGCCTGGTGCCGGCGCACCGGCCACACGCTCGTCGCCGTCGAGCGTGACGGTGAACGCGTCCGGGCGCGGATCCGCTGCGCAACGGTGTGACACATGGCTATCGCGCTCGACCAGCGGATCGAAGCGGCCGGCGACACGCTGGCGCATATGCGTCGCCTGTGTCAGCGCGTCGGCGGCTGTGAAGGCGCCGAACTGGTCCGTCTCGTCGAACTGCTCGATCGTGAACGCGAGCTGTTCCGTGCCGACAGCCTTGCGCTGTCGAATGCCCAGGCCGACGCGCTGGTGAATGCCGCGATGTTGATGAGCGAGCTCGAGGAAACGCAGGTCAGGCTCGAACGCGCCCGGCGCGACGCCGAGGCAGCCAACCGCGCGAAATCCGAGTTCCTCGCCAACATGAGCCACGAGATCCGTACCCCGCTTAACGGGGTGCTCGGGATGTCCGAACTCTTGACGCTGACCGAACTCACCGACAAGCAGCGTCGCTACGTCGAGGCCGTACAACTCTCCGGCGAGCATCTGCTGCGCGTCGTCAACGACATCCTCGACCTCTCGAAGATCGAGGCCGGCAAGCTCGAAATTCTTCTCGAACCGTTCGTGCTGCACGAGATCGTCACGACGACCGTCGCCAGCCTGCAACCTCTCGCCTCACGCAAGCGGCTGCTGCTGGCCTGCACGCTCGACGCCAGTCTCCCCGAAGTCCGCAACGGTGACGCCGGACGCCTCCGCCAGGTGTTGACGAATCTCGTCGGCAACGCGATCAAGTTCACCGAGACGGGCAGCGTCGCCGTCGAGGTCTCCGCCGGTGCGGGCGACAGCGTGCGCTTCGCCGTGTCCGACACGGGGATCGGCATCGCCGAGGAAGCGCAGACCCGCCTGTTCCAGTCCTTCACGCAGGCCGACGGTTCGATGCAGCGAAGATTCGGCGGCACCGGGCTCGGGCTCGCGATCTCGCGCCGCCTCATCGAACTGATGGGCGGGCACATCGGCCTCGCGAGCACGCCCGGTGTCGGCACCACGTTCTGGTTCGAACTGCCGCTGCCCGTCGTGGGCTGAACCCCTCCCGCACGCGGAGGCACCGGCGGCCGTCGTCGCGCGCATGACAGCACCCGCGTCGTTCGATTAGGCTCGCGGCACATTCAGCGGGAGATCTGCGATGGCCACCGTGCCGCTCATCGAATACGAAGACGCCACGCCCGACGTGAGGGCGATCTACGACGACATCCGTGCGACGCGCAAGACGGACTTCATCAACAATTTCTGGAAGGCGCTTGCGGTCAATCCCGCGCAGTTGAAGCGCACCTGGGAAGGCGCGAAGGCGGTGATGGCGCCAGGCGCCATCGACGCCCTGACCAAGGAATACATCTATATCGCAGTGTCGGTCGCGAATGGCTGTTCCTACTGTATCCATTCGCATACCGCAGCGGCGCGTGCCAAGGGCATGACGGAGGCGCAGTACGGCGAACTGCTCGCCGTAATCGGCATGGCGCATTCGACGAACGGTCTCGTCACGATGATGCAGGTGCCGGTCGACGACGCGTTCAAGGTTCAGTGAGGCCGGCGGTCGCGCCTTTTTCACGGCAACCTGCACGCTGATCAGTCGAAGTCTTGCCACTGAGCAACACAGAGGGGATGCGAGGGT
>JADZCB010000418.1 GCA_020851775.1 Gammaproteobacteria bacterium | reverse complement strand
TGCGCTTTCAGTTCGTTGGGGCGGTTCAGCACCGCGAGCATCGCGATATTCAGCAGGCTGCGCGTCTTTCTCGGCAATTCGTCGCGGCCCCACACGGCACCCCAGCAATACTCGGTGACCAGGCGCTGCAGGGGTTGCGTGAATTCGTCGGCCCCGGCGATCGCCTTGTCCACGAATTCGGCACCGAGAACGGCCTTGCGGATCGCGAGGCCGGTATCGAACAAGTCGTCGTTCATGCCACGATTCTCCTCGGAGTGGAAACAGGAAGCCCGATCGTCCGCCAGCCTCACACGCACAGCAGTCGCGCGAAGTCGCCGGCATCGCGCAACCGTTCGAGCGCATCGTTCGCGTCCGCGATCGGGCGGCGCCGTCCGCGCCACAGGTGGCGGTGGCCGCGGCGATGAAACGCAGCTCGACGTCAGGATCGCTCGCGTGCACGACGTCGTCGAGGTGCACGACATGGCGGGTGCCGTCGTCGGGCGTGACGGCGACTTCGCCACCCTGCAGCGCCGGATAGGCAGTCGTCAACGCAGGAGCGACGTCGAGCGTGGTCGCGGCGACCAGCCGCGCAAGACGCGCGAACGAGGAATCGCCGCCATGCCGGACTCCTTTCGCGCGGCTGTTCAGCCGCGGACTTCGACGCCCCCCAGCTTTCGAGCATTCGGCAGATCGACATGAAATCGGGTTCGGCACCGTACATCGCATTCGTCACCGCGAGCAGTTCACGCCCTGCCGCGCCGACCACCAGGGGGGCGCCGATCGTTTCCGCGTCGCCGATGCACAGGCGCACGTCCGTGTAGGAAAGCCCGGAGTCGAAACCGACATCGAACGTGCCGGGCGGGATCGCGCAGGGAGACTTGTCCTGGCTCGCGCTGTTGCGTCCCGAGCCGGCATCGATGACATCGATACTCACGCTCGGATCGATGCCGGCCGCTATGCCCATCACCATCGCTTCGCACGTCACGGCGAGCAGGTTGTTCGCGAGCGTCATCGTCTGGTCGAGCCCCGGCGCTCAAAAACCTCGCCGAACAGGCCGAGTATCGCTGCGCGCTCGGTGTACACGGCCAGCGGGCAGGACACCATCACCGCGAGCTGGCGGGCGCGGGCACCGGCGAGTCCTTATCGGCAGGCGGTGACCGGCTCGGCGCTGCTCGTGAGCAGTGCGCCCAATCGCACGCCGTATCATTACCGGTGATGCTGGCAACGACTCCTGCTGTGACGGGTTTGTTCCCAGGCAGAAGACTGCTGCGCAAAGTCACGCCCCGAACCGTGCAGCGTGTTGTTGCGGTAGGCATGTTGCCGATCGGTATAGGTCTCGCGTCGAGGCCACTGTGAGATTTTGCGCCCCGCAGCGAGCAAGAAACTGCCGAAAGGCAACCGCCCGGCCAGGCACCGCTCCGTCTGCCGGGCCAGCGGCGAGCCGGAAGGCAACAGCACAGCAGTCCGGATTTCAAGGTCGTAAACCGGCAAACCTGCCAATGCTTGCCGCAGTTCCCGATGGGTGTGCCAATGGGCGCCCCGATAGGCTCCACTCCCACCGTCGCGCCCCTTCTCGCGCCACAGCAGGCTGTGACGGTTCAGCACTCCGACAGCGAAGCGATCACCGGTGACGCGAACGATTTCGGACAGCGCCTGCGGCCAATCGGCGATGAAACAGAGCGCCGTCACCGACATCACCTTGTGGAAACGGTTATTTGCAAAAGGCAGGCGACGCGCGTCAGCTTCCATATAGTGCGCACGGGTGTCGCGCTCACGCGCGAAGGCCAACGCTTCGGAATCGATATCGGTGCCTGTGACCTCCACACCAGCCAGTCCGGCAATGCGCCGAGTGAACCACCCGGTGCCGCAACCGACATCGAGAACATGGTCACTGAACTGCGGCGTCAATAACTCGGTCAAGAGTCGGTATTCGGTTTCTCCGATCCATCTGCCTCGATCGGTGTCGTACCAGGCATCGTATTCGGATGCGTTCACGGGTGTGCCGGGCGCCACCACGCGGCGATCAATGCGCCGGCAGCGCACGCGATGTCTTGCGTCGTCGTCATCCAACCCACGGATAGCCTTACGGCGTCTGCGGCCCGCGCGGCATCGATTCCCATCGCTGCAAGCACACCGCCGACGGCGTCGCCTTCGCAGTGACAAGCAGACCCCACGGAAGCGGTCACCACCGCAGCAGCTTCCGTCGGCAAAGCTCGGCCGGTGACACGAGGGAACGCCAGGTGCCGGGTATTCGGCAGTCGGAACTCGGGATGTTCATTGAGGGTGGGGCCCGGTACTCCATCGACCAGCCGGGTGTGCAGTTCATCTCGCAGCACCCTCATGCGTTACGCGGCCTCTTCGCTTGGCTTGGCAGCGCGTGGCCGCCGCCCCGAGTGCAACGACAGGCGGCACGTTCTCGGTGCCCGGGCGCAGCCCATACTTTTAGTTCGGATCCGTAAAGGATGTCGCGGCTCCATTCCATGTCCAGCGTAATGCGCTCGCATTTCGCGCGCCACAGGATGGCGGGTCTCGTGGACGGCCAGTGCACCGCAGCACGGAAGCGGGCGGCCGTGCACGGTTCCCCCTCCGGCGCAATGCTGGTCTTCTGTGAAGACGTAGGTCAGTATCCGGTTTCGCTCATCAGACAACGGCTATCCGGAGGAAGTCATGTTTTCGCACATCATGGTCGGCAGCAACGACATTGCGCGCTCGAAGAAATTCTATGACGCCCTGCTCGGCGCGCTGGGCGCGAAGCCTGCCATCACCGACGACAAGGGGCGCCTGATCTACATGCACAACAACGGGCTGTTCATCGTCACCACGCCGATCGACGGCAAGCCGGCGACGGGGGCGAATGGCGGCACGATCGGATTCG
>JADZCB010000417.1 GCA_020851775.1 Gammaproteobacteria bacterium | reverse complement strand
TGGGACTACTACGAGACGATCGGCGGTGGCGGCGGCGCGAGCAGCCGCGGTCGAGGGCTAGATGCGCGCCAGACGCACATGACCAACACGCTGAACACGCCGGTCGAGATTCTGGAATCGAACTACCCGGTGCGTATCGCCCACTATGCGGTGCGCCGCGGCTCCGGCGGCGCGGGCCGCCATCGCGGCGGAGACGGCATCGTTCGCGAGTACGAGTTTCTCGCGCCGGCGGCGGTGACGCTATTGAGCGATCGTCGCGAGCACGCGCCGTGGGGCAGTGCCGGCGGCACCGACGGTGCACGGGGTCGGAACAGTCTCAACGGCCGGACGCTCCCGGGCCGGATCGAGATCGACGTGGTGGCCGGCGATCGCCTGCGCATCGAGACACCGGGTGGCGGCGGCTGGGGGCACGCGACACCCGCGGCGACCGATCCCGTGTGACACCACCGGCGCCGCTTCGCATGAAAGCACGGCGACATGCACGAAGTGATCGATATTTGCGCACAGCCATTTAGAATCGGGCGTTCCCTTCTGCCTGTATTTGACCGAGGTGAGCACGATGGACATCCAAGATCGCATCCAGAACCTGATTTCCCAGCATCGTATCGTGCTGTTCATGAAGGGCACGCCGCAGTTCCCGCAATGTGGCTTCTCGATGCGTACCGCGCAGGCGCTCGCCGCCGTCGGTGCGCAATTCCACAGTGTCGATGTGCTTGCCGAGTCGGACTTCCGCCAGCACCTGCCGAAGTTCTCGAATTGGCCGACGTTTCCGCAGGTCTTCATCGACGGCGAACTCGTCGGCGGCTGCGACATCGTGCTCGAGCTCTACCAGAGCGGTGAACTGGAGAAGATGACGAGCGGCGCCGCGGCCTGATTGCGCGCACCGACCGGCATCGCTCAGCCAGCCGTCACCCCGCCTTCGCCGGTCGAGTCCTGAACCAGCCACAGGCACCTGCCACCGCTGCGTTTGTCGATGGCGGCGAGCCGCGCCCGATGTGCGGCGAGTTCCTCGTCTTGCGGCAGCACCACCCGCAGCGGTGGAAGCTGCCGCACCGACGACGTACGTTCGTCGCTCACGCCCGTCAGTTCCACGCGATCCAGCACATCGAAGCCGAGCGCACCCTGTCCGCCGGTCATTGCGAGATAGACGTCGGCGAGCAGTTCCGCATCGAGCAGCGCCCCGTGCAGCGTGCGGTGCGCATTGTCGACATCGTAGCGTTTGCATAGCGCATCGAGGCCGTTGCGCTGGCCGGGATGCAGTTCGCGCGCGAGTTTCAACGTATCGAAAACGCGACAGTAATCCTCGAGGCGGCCCCATGCGCTGCCGACTCGCGCGAGTTCGGCGTCGATGAAGCCGACGTCGAACGCCGCGTTGTGGATCACGACTTCGGCACCCCGTACGAACTCGACGAACTGGGCGACGACATCGGCGAAGCGCGGTGCCTCGCGCAGCTTGTCCAGCGTCAGACCATGGACTTCCGCCGCGCCGGAATCGATCTCACGCTCGGGGTTCAGATAGTGATGGAAATGCCGCCCCGTGAGCCGCCGGTTCTTCAATTCGATGCAGCCAATTTCAATCACGCGATGACCTTCTTCGGGCGCGAGGCCGGTCGTTTCGGTGTCGAGAATGATCTGTCGCATTCGTAACTGTCCTCTGTCCTTCAGCGCGCGCCGGATCGCTTTACGGCGTCGAGCAGTTCATCGATCGCCGCATTGGCGAGCGCGTCGGCGCGTTCGTTGTCGACATGTCCGGCGTGTCCGCGCACCCAATACCACTTGACCTGATGCGGGGCGGCGGCCGCCTGCAGCCGTTGCCACAGATCCGAGTTCTTCACCGGTTTGCCCTCGGCGGTGCGCCAGCCGCGGCGGATCCAGGCGGGCAGCCATTCTGCGATGCCCTTCTGCACGTATTGCGAGTCCGTGTGCAGTTCGACCCGGCTCGGGCGTGACAACGCCTCGAGCGCATGGATGGCCCCGAGCAATTCCATGCGGTTGTTGGTCGTGTTCGCATCGCCGCCTTTGAGGGTCTTTTCGACGCCGCGGTAACTCAAGATCGCACCCCAGCCGCCAGGGCCCGGATTGCCGCGACACGCGCCGTCGGTATGGATCACGATCGCCTCGTCTCTGGCGTCATCGCTCATTCGTCGGTCTCCGCTGCGTAGCGCTCACGCGCCGTTGGTTCGATGACGCCGGTCGCGGCCCGCCGTCGCTGCCGGGCCCAACTCGCCCGAATCGGGCGCACCGCGACGACGCGCTTGCGGGCGAGCACGAAATGGACGTTGCCGAACACCGGCCAGAAGTGGCTGCCGAGCCGCTCGATGAACTCGAGTTTCGCATGCAGCCGCGCCCGCCGCAGCGGCGGCCGGAACGACAGCCGCTCGACGCGTTCGATATCGAAGCCGAGCAATGCGAGCCAGTCACGCAGACGCGCCAGGCCGACGAAGCGACCGCACCACGGCATGTTGCCGCGCCAGCCTGCCGCCAGCCGCCACAACCCGAAGAGACTCCATGGATTGAAGCCGAGAACGACGAGATGGCCTTCCGGGATCAGCACCCGCTCCGCCTCGCGCAACACGGCGTGCGGGCTGCGCGCGAACTCGAGCACGTGCGGCAGTACCAGCACATCGACACTGCCCGCCTGGATCGGCAGCGCCTCCGCTCTGGCCGACAGTCCCTCACCGCCGCATGCCGGCCCGGTGGCGATCACGAGCTGATGCTGGATACGGCTGCAGGCGATCATCGGTGTCGAGTATGCCTGGCCGAGTTGCAGCACGTGATAGCCGAACAGGTCCGGCAGGACGTCGCCGGCGAGCTGCAGCTCGGCGCAGGCGACGGCGTGACCGGGCTCGCTCTCGAACCAGGCGCGCAACCCGGAGGCAGCGTTGTGGGCGCTCCGCGGCCCCCGTTCGGTCTCTCGACTCATCGGCTGTCGTTACTTTGCAATCAAAAGCTTGCGTCAATATTCCGCGCACGCGACAAAGCCACTTTCGCATGCGGCGATCGGAGCGGCAATGGGCCGGCCGGGGTTGACGCGCCAAAACGAGCCCGCCTAGTATCCGCCCCCATGCGTGGGGGGAACCGCCTGACAACGGTGGTTGCAGCAGTGCTTTGCGTAGCGCTTTCCGGCTGCAACACCGACCTCATCCGCCGTGACGAACCGCCCGTCGCGCAAGCGCCGATCGAGGTGCATGGCGCCGATTCTGCGGTCCGCGACGTCGCGCCGGCCCCGCGTGTCCGGATCGACTCGCCACGCCGCACCGTCGCCGAGGTGCCTGCCGGTGAGACCTGGGATCGCATCCGTCAGCGCTTCGAATTTACCGACACCGACAACCTCGACATTGCCCGCGAGCGGCAATGGTATCGGGACCATCCGCGTTATCTCCGCGAGGTCACCGCTCGCGCCCGGCCCTACCTGTACCACATCGCCAACGAACTCGAGCGACGCAACCTGCC
>JADZCB010000416.1 GCA_020851775.1 Gammaproteobacteria bacterium | reverse complement strand
TCCGTCGTAGGCGAGCAGTCGATGCAACAGCGTCGGCACGAATACCGCACAGGTTGCCCTCTCAGATTCGATCAGGCGACACGCCAATTGGGGATCGAAATGATCGACCAGCACGATGCGCGCGCCGACCTGCGGCGCTGTGTGATGCACGAGCAAATCGCAGTTGCCGGCAAAGATCGAGACCATGCCGACGACGACGTCGTCGTGCGTGAGCTTCAGTCGGTCGATGTAGACGCGGCCCGATGCACTGCGCGCGCACGCGGTGTGCTCGACGAAGCGGGGTGCTCCGGTCGTGCCGCTGGTCGTGATGATCGCTGCGTATTCGTATGGCCGCAGGCGCCTGCCGTCGAGGACGCGAGCGGCCTCTTTCGCCGAATAGCGAACGTCGAGCCACGACTCGATGTCGGATGCGCCGGGTATCGAAGAGCCGCCGATGGAAAACAATGCGAACGACTCCCGCGCTCCCGCGAGGTAGACGTTCGCCAGTTCCTGCGCGCGCGCTCCATCGGAGAGCACGGCGCCGGCCAGTGGCAGGCGTCCGGTGATCGCACTGACTTCGGCACGCGAGAACGTGGGCGGCACGAGCAGCGTGACGACGCCAGCCTTTTCAGCGGCGAGCCGAAGCAGCATCAGCGTGGCCGAGTTCGGTGCCTGCAGCGCGATCACGTCGTCACGGCGCAGTCCGCACGACACGAGCCCCATCGCGAGCTTGTGAATGGCCTCGACCGCCGTTTTCCAGGTGTATCGCTGTTCGCCGAACACCAGCGCATCGCGATGCGGATCGCGGAACGCATTCGACTCCCAGAAGTCGACCGGGTATGCGCCGTTCCAGTATCCGCCGCGCTCGTATCCGGCGACCAGTTGCTGCGTATAACGCTGCACACGTGCCAAGGTAACCCTCGCCCGATGCTTACACTTCGAGCGCGAGACGGAACGCTTGTGAAACGCTCTCGATCGCATGCATCGCGTGCTCCGGATTGCCGATCAGCTCGATCCTCGGCGCGACCTTCGCCGCCGTCAGTTCGTCGTGCAGGCGCGTGTTCGGCTTGAGCCCCGTGGCCAGGAACACGGTGTCGGCGGGAACGAGTGTCATCTCGTTTCCCTGCAGCACGACCACGCCCTCGGTGGTGATTTCCTGCGCGACGGCGTTGTTGAGGATTTCGACGCCGGCGATCGACGCTTCCTTGGCGAGCACCCAGCGGGTGGAGCCCCCCACCGATCCGCCGAGGCGGCGCTGGCGGCTCACCAGCGTCACGCGATGCCCCTTGCGATCGACGATCGCGCGGTCGTTGTCGGTGAAGGCCTCGTAGTCCTCGAGGAACTCGACGACCTCGGGACGTATTTCCCAGCGCTTCGCCAGGAACGGCGCGATCTCCACGCCGATGCCGCCGCCGCCGATGATCACGACCCGTTCGCCGATCGGAATCCGGCCCTCCAGCGCCGCGGTTGCCGGGTGCACGTGCGGAAGATCCGAGCCGGGCAGCGTGGAATCGACGGGTTCGCTGCCGGGCGACACGGCGATCAGATCCGCCTTCATCGCACGCAGCAATTCGGGCGTCGCCTCGGTATCCATCCGGAACGCCACGCCGGCTTTCATGCATTGCCCGACGAGCCATTCGAGGAACGCGAACAACTGCTCTCTTCCGGGCGGAGCCGATGCGTGCTGCCACATGCCGCCCAGGTGCGACTTGCGCTCGACCAGGGTCACGTCGTGTCCTCGCTCGGCGCTGGTGAGCGCGAACTGCAGGCCGGCCACACCGCCTCCGACGACGACCACCCGCCGCCTGGAGCGCGCCGGCGGAATCGGTTCCACCTCGGAGACGACGCCCTCGCGCGGATTGACCAGACAGCGCACCGGCTTGTTGTGGATGACTGCGATGTCCATGCATTCATTGCATGCGATGCAGTACCGGATGTCCGAGAAACGCCCTTCGCGGGCCTTCAGCGGCCAGTCGGCATCGGCCAGCGACTGCCGTCCGAGGCTCACCATGTCGGCCCAGCCGAGGCGCAACAGACGCTCGGCCTCCATCGGGTCGTTGTTGCGGTTGGATGCGGCGACCGCGGCGGACTGCAGGACGCGCTTCACCTCACGCGCCAGGTAGGCGTAGGCGCCCTGGGGCACGTTGGGCGTCAACTGCGGAACGGAAGTCGCGTGTCCGCCGCCGGTCACGTTGAAGAAGCACACGCCTGCGCGTTCGAGCGCCAGCGCATTGAACTGCGCGCCCTCGATGCCATAGCCACCGGGCAGGAACTCGCTGCCGTGCAGGCGATAGAAGACCGGGAAGTCTTCGCCCAGCGCCTTCTTGATACCGCGCACCGTCTCGACCGCGAAGCGGATCCGGTTCTCCTGCGTGCCGCCCCATCGATCGACGCGGTCGTTGAACACGCGCGAGGTGAACAAGCTGTGACCGCTGCCACCGACGCCGAGGATGTCGATCGCCATGAAACCCGCCCGGGCGGCCCGCTTCGACGCGGCGACGACGGCGTCGATCATCTCCTCGACCTGGTCGGCCGGGATCTCGGCGAGGCTCGGACGGTCGGTCGCCTTCTCGCGGTGCAGGCGGCTGACGTGAAACAGCCGTCGGACGCCGATCTGTGCGTACGGGACCGCGCCATGGCGCTTGATCTGCGTGACCAGCCGCGCGTAGCGCTGGACGTGCAGGTCGTTTTCCAGGAAGAGCTCGTGCGGACTACCGGCATGGTCGACGAAAAAGGCATCGATGACGCCCACGCCCATCAGGCCGAAACCGCCCTTGGCCCGCGCGACGTAGAAGTCAATTCCCCGGTCCGTGATCCCCTCTTGCATCGAGCCGAGGTTGGCATGCATGGGCGGCATGGTCAGCCGGTTCGGCACGCGAAGGCCGCCGAGTGTGATGGGTTCGAACAGCAGTGGCGTCAGCATTCTCGATCCGAAGGTTTCGT
>JADZCB010000415.1 GCA_020851775.1 Gammaproteobacteria bacterium | reverse complement strand
CCCTGGCCGCCGACACCGACGACCAGCACGTTGGTCGGCCGCACGGTGGTACTCATCGATCGGTCCCGCTGGCGCCGGCGACGAAGCCATCGGTCGGGCACACCTGCACGCACATCGCGCAACCGATGCACAGCGCCTCATCGACGCGCACCTTGTGTCGGCCCTCGTGCATGTCGTCGCTCCAGATCAACGCGGGGCAGCCGAGGTTCATGCACGACTGGCAGGCCGTGCAGGCGTCGGCCGCGATGTGGAACGGCGTGCCCCGGATGCGCACGGGATCGAGTACGCAGGGGCGATCGGAAATGACGACCGCGACGCCGTCGTATTCCATCGCTTCGCGCAGCGTCTGATGGCCCGCGGCCAGATCGTAGGAGTCGATGCGGCGTATCCACGTCACGCCGCACGCACGGCACAGCGCCTCGTAGTCGATCTGGTGCGTGGTGTCGCCGCGCAGCGTGCGGCCCGTCCCGGGATGATCCTGACCGCCCGTCATCGCGACGGTATGGTTGTCGAGCAGCAGCACCGTGACGTTCGCGCGGTTGTAGACCGCGTCGATCAGGGCCGGGATGCCGCCATGGAGAAAGGTCGAATCGCCGATCGTCGCGACGATCGGTTTGCGCTCGGCGCCGGAGAGTGACATGCCGACGGCGTTCCCAATCGACGATCCCATCGACACGCAGGTGTCCATCGCCGCCAGTGGCTTCAGGGCCGCGAGCGTGTAGCAGCCGATGTCGCCGGTGACGCGTATGTCGTCGCCGCGCAGCGCGTGGTAACTGCCGATGTGCGGACAGCCTGCGCACAGCACCGGTGGGCGCACCAGCGGCGGAAACGGCACGGCGGGCGCCGGCGCCCGGGGTTCGAGCACGCCGGCCCGCACGAAACCCTCGCGCACGTTCTCCGCCGACAGTTCGCCGATGCGCGTGAAGAACGCCTTGCCGTCGGCGGCGAGACCCATCGCGCGGACCTCGGTTTCGATGAACGGCTCGAGTTCCTCGACGACGAACAGGCGATCGACCTGCGCGGCGAAGTCGCGTATCGCGTCACGCGCCAGCGGATAGGAGCCGGCGAGCTTGAGGATGCTCGCCGTCGGCAGCACTTCCTTTACGTACACGTAGGCGATGCCGACGGTGATGACGCCGATTCTGGTGTCGTCGAGTTCGACCCGGGTCAGCGGCGTCGTGCCGAACCAGGTTTCGAGCTGGCGTTCGCGCTCGAGGATGCGCGGGCGCTGGCGCCGCGACAGGCTCGGCATGATGACGTTGCGCTCTGGCTCGTCGCGGAACGGTCGCGCCGGCTGTGTGTGACGGGGGCCGACGCGCACTGCCGCGCGGGTGTGTGACAGCCGCGTCGTGCTGCGTACGATCACCGGGGTCGCAAACGTTTCGCTGAGTTCGAACGCGGCACGCGTGTATTCGAGTGCCTCCTGTGCGTCGGCGGGTTCGAGCACGGGAACGACGGCGAGATGGGCATAGAGCCGGGTGTCCTGCTCGGTCTGCGAACTGTGGATGCCGGGATCGTCGCAGATCGCGAGCACGAGGCCGCCGTGCACGCCGAGATAGGATTGCGACAGCAGCGCGTCGGCGGCGACGTTGAGCCCGACATGTTTCGCCGCCATCAGCGCGCGGGCGCCGCAGTAGCTCGCGCCGATGGCGACGTCGAGTGCGACCTTCTCGTTCGTCGACCACTGTGCATGGACGTCTTCGCGCGGATATGTCGCGAGCGCTTCGAGGATCTCGGTCGATGGCGTGCCGGGATAGGCGCTCGCGAGCGTCACGCCCGCTTCCCACGCGCCCCGCGCGATCGCTTCGTTGCCGGTCAAGGGGCGCACGTCGTGCGTCGTGGCGCGGACATCGCGGGTGGCGGCGCGGCTGGACATCGGGATCCCCCTGGGAACGTGCGGGCACTGTGCCGTGCCGATCGCCCGGCGCGGTTGACGTGCATCAAGCCGCGCATGCGCAAATGACTTCCCGTGACGATGCTTTCACGCTTCAACAGGCCGAATAACCCGGGAAAAAGCCGGTAAATTCGTGCCGTTCGACCGGCGTCGCGGGCGCGATCGTCATGCTATGTTCGACGCCGTGCACTTCATGCGGAGGGTGACATGATCGTCACTGCATTGACGGGGATGTTCGATTTGCAGCAGCCCGTCGTGCTGGCGCCGATGGGCGGCGTGGCGGGCGGCAGCCTCGCCGCCGCCGTGTCGAATGCGGGCGGGCTCGGCCTCGTCGGTGGCGGCTATGGCGATCCCGAATGGTTGCGCACCGAGCTGTCACACGTGTGTGCGCAGACGCGGCGCCCGTGGGGCGCGGGCCTTATCACCTGGGCGATCAGGCCTGACGTGCTGGCGCTGATCCTCGAGTACCGGCCACATGCAGTGATGCTGTCGTTCGGTGATCCGCAGCCCCACGTCGCGGCGATCAAGGCGGCGGGCGCGAAACTGATCTGCCAGGTCCAGGACATCGACGCTGCGCGGCGGGCGCGGGATGCGGGCGCCGACTTGATCGTCGCGCAGGGTACCGAAGCGGGCGGGCACGGTGCCGCGCGCGCGACCCTGCCGCTCGTGCCCGCGATCGTCGATGCCGTCGCGCCGCTGCCGGTACTCGCGGCGGGCGGGATCGCCGATGGCCGCGGGCTCGCGGCGGCCCTGATGCTCGGGGCACACGGCGCGGTGATCGGCACGCGTTTCTATGCGGCCACCGAGTCGCTCGCGAATGCGCAGGCCAAGGCATGCCTCGTCGCCGCCGACGGTGCGCAGACCGCGCGCACGCGCGTCTTCGACATCGTCCGCGGCTACGACTGGCCGGCGCCGTATACCGGGCGCGCATTGAACAACGCGTTCACGGCGCGCTGGGACGGCCACGAAGCTGCGCTGCAGGCGGCGCTCGCCGCGGAGCAGCCGCGCTACCGGCGCGCAACGGAGGACGGCGATTACGACACCGCAGTGGTATGGGCCGGCGAGGCCGTCGATCTGATCGACGACGTCGACACCGCCGCGGCGATCGTCGCCCGACTCGGGGGCGACGCCGCGCACTGTCTGCGCGCCGGCAGTGCCTGCCTGCGCTGAGAATGGGACGGCGCCGATGCTCGAGTCGATCTGAGACAGGATGTCCGTCTTCAAGCGAAACAATTATTTGAAGCGTATTTCGAAACGCTGACGGCGATCACGATCGGCGGCGAACGACGGCGGCGGCCGTTCAGTGATCGACGCGCCCGGCCGCTAGCTCCGGGCGTCCCTCGAACGGAATCCGGCGTTGAGATCCTCGTTTCCCCGTTGCGGCGTCCCGCCCCATGGCCGGTAATCCGGTCGCGACCGCGGCGTTCGCGCCGGCCCTGCGGCTGGCGACGATGCTGTCGATGCTGGCGGTCGCGCTGATCATGGCGGCCGCCCTGTGCGGATTGCTGCCGGATGATCTCGCGCTCCAGGCGGCGGCCCGCGCGCGCCAGGTCGATCTCGTCGCCCACGACGCCCGGCAGTTCGCGAGCACCGGGGACGAGAGCGGGCTGCGTCGTCTGCTGTCGCATGTCGTCGACAGCGGGTTCGCCGTCGGGGCCTATGCCCGGCGTGATGACGGAGAGGTGCTGGCCGTGGCCGGCGAGATCGACCTGCAACGCCAGGTACAGGCGGGCGATCCGGCGTTCGTGTCGCTCGACCTCATCGGCCCGGCCGGGATCTGGGGTCGGGTCGGTATCCAGTTTCCGCCGCTGCACGAGGGCCTGGCCGCGCCGTTCGGCCATCCACTGATCGAACTGTGCCTGTTCGTCGGCCTCGGCAGCTTCGTCTGCTTCACGCTTTACCTG
>JADZCB010000414.1 GCA_020851775.1 Gammaproteobacteria bacterium | reverse complement strand
GGCAAGTTCCTCCATTGTTCGCCGCTTGGTAAAGAGACATGAAGAAGCACAAGGTGCTCATCGCCAATCGGGGCGAGATTGCCGTCCGCATCATCAAGGCCTGCAAGGCACTCGGGTTGGATACCGTTCTGGTGGTCTCCGCAGCGGACAGGGACAGCATGGGGGCGGAACTGGCGAACGAGGTCGTTTGTATCGGGCCGCCGCAGGCCAGATCGAGCTATCTCGAGATCCACAAGATCATCGCTGCGGCCAACGAGACGCGAGCCGACGCGATACACCCCGGATACGGCTTCCTCGCCGAGAACCCCGACCTACCCGAGGCCTGCGAGAAAAACGCGATCACGTTCATCGGACCACGCGCAGTGACCATGCGGCAATTGGGCGACAAGCTCAGTGCGCGCGATCTGGCCAGGACTTCACGCGTGCCGATGGCGGAGGGCAGTCAGGCGCTGCGCAGCTTCGAAGACGTGGAAGCAGAGGTTCGCAAGATCGGATTCCCGGTGATCTTCAAGGCGTCGGCGGGTGGTGGGGGGCGTGGCATGCGCATCGTCCTGGAACAAAAAGAACTGAGAAACGCGTTCCATGAGGCTTCCAATGAAGCCCTGACGGCGTTTGGTGATCCGACTCTCTTCCTCGAGCGCTTCATCGAGCATGCCCGACATGTGGAAGTGCAAGTCATCGGCGACGACTTCGGAAAGGTGATCCATCTCGGGCACAGGGATTGCACTGTGCAGAGGCGCCACCAGAAAATGATTGAGGAAGCCCCATCCTGCCAATTGCCCGACGCACTGTGCGGCCGGATGCTCGAAGCGGCCGTGGCCCTCGCGTCGAGCGCCGGGTACAACAGCGCTGGCACGGTGGAATTTCTGGTCGACAAGGATCGCGACGAGTTCTACTTCATGGAAGTGAACACGCGCATTCAGGTCGAGCATCCGGTCACCGAGGAGATCACGGGTGTCGACCTCGTCAAGGAACAGATCCGGATCGCCTTCGGCACCCCTCTGTCACTGAATCAGGAGGACATCCGGTTCAAGGGCCATGCGATCGAGTGCCGAATCACCGCGGAAGACGCGAGAGACGACTTCTTCCCGTCGCCGGGCTGCCTCGAGGAGTTTGCCGCGCCTCGTGGCGACGGTATTCGGGTGGATACGCACTGTTATCGGGGATACACGGTAAGCCCGTACTACGACTCCCTGCTGGCCAAGCTGATCACCACGGGAGACACCCGCGACGAAGCGCTGGCGAACATGCAAGCTGCGCTGGAAAATTTCAGGATCGAAGGCATAGAGACGAACATCGAGTTTCTGAAATTCGTGATCGCGCAGCCTGAATTCGTTCGCGGAGATACCTACATCAGATGGATTGAAGACAGGGTGGTGGCGGCGTTCATGAATTCGATTACCTGAGCGCGCGCTGAGCAAGCCCATCTGCGTGCGGACTTCGGCGGACTTCGGCGGACTTCGGGGGCGGACTTCGTGGGGACTTCGGGGACACCCACCGAATTTCCACCGACGTCTGCCCCCCGCAGGCCGCGGATACCATCGTCGCTGCCTTGCCATATTGTCGACAATGGCGGTTGACGCACCACTGTGCGTCAGCTAAGTTGCAGGGCCACTGGTTAAATTGTCGACAATGCGCCCGTGACCCACCCTGAATTCATCGACGACAAGGCGCTGCGCACCGCGGCCGATCGCGTGTTCGAGGCGTTGCAGGATGCGATCGTCCGCGGCGACATCCCGCCGGGATCGCGGGTCGGTGAGACCGAACTGGCGGAGCGTTACGGCACCAGCCGCGGCCCGTTGCGCGAGGCGCTGCGGCGGCTCGAGTCCCGGCGCCTCGTCGAACGTACCCCGCACGTCGGGATCCGCATCGCGGCGCTGGGGCACGCGGCGCTGATCGAGCTCTACTACCTGCGCGAGGCGCTGGAAGGAATGGCGGCGCGACTCGCAGCATTGCACATGACGGCTGCGGAAGTGGCGGGCTTGAAGACGCTGCTCGCCGCCCACGAAGCGGACGCCGCGCTGCAGGCCGACACGGCCTATTTCCAGCAGGAAGGCGATTTCGACTTTCATTACCGGGTGATCCAGGGCAGTCACAACAGCACGCTGACGGAACTCCTGATCGGCGAGCTCTACCACCGCATCCGGATGTACCGCTACCAGTTCAGTGCCTACGCGAACCGTCCGCGCAAGGCTTTCGCCGAACACCAGCGCATCGTCGAAGCGATCGAAACCCGCGACGGCGATCTCGCCGAGATGCTGATGCGTCGGCACATCAGTTCGGCCCGCCAGAACATCGAGAAACACCTGAAGGAGAACGCATGACCCGAGCTCTCACCGCCGGTGGCCGCTTTCGCTTCGCGCTGCGCGAGGAGCAGCCGTTGCAGATCATCGGCACCGTCAACGCCTATGCCGCAATGATGGCGCGGCAGGTCGGTTACCGCGCGATTTACGTGTCCGGTGCCGGTGTCGCCAACTATTCCTACGGCCTGCCCGATCTCGGCATGACGTCGCTCGACGACGTCCTCACCGACGTCCGCCGCATCACGAGCCAGGTCGAGACACCGGTCCTCGTCGACATCGATACCGGCTGGGGCGGCGCCTTCAACATCGCCCGCTCCATCAAGCAGATGATCGCCGCCGGTGCGGCGTCGGTGCATCTCGAGGACCAGGTGTCGCAGAAACGCTGCGGGCATCGCCCGGGCAAGGAAATCGTGTCGAAGGACGAGATGGCCGACCGCGTGAAGGCCGCCGCCGACGCCAAGACCGATCCGGACTTCGTGCTGATGGCGCGCACCGACGCGCTGCAGGTCGAGGGGCTGCAGGGCGTGATCGATCGCGCCTGCGCCTTCGTCGAAGCCGGAGCCGATGCGATCTTCGCCGAGGCGATGACCGACATCACCATGTACCGCCAGGTCTGTGATGCGGTGAAGGTGCCGGTGCTCGCGAACATCACCGAGTTCGGCAGCACGCCGTATTACACGAAGGACGAACTCGGTGCGCAGGGCATTGCAATGGTGCTCTATCCGCTGTCGCCGACGCGCGCGATGCAGAAGGCCGCGCTGAACGTGATGCAGGCGATCCGCCAGGACGGCACGCAGCAGCGCGTGATCGATTTGATGCAGACGCGCAACGAGCTTTACGAGTTCCTCGGCTATCACGCCTACGAGGACAAGCTCGACGAGCTGTTCCAGAAAGGCAAGTGACGGGCCGCCCCGTCCGACCACGGCATTCAACAGGAGAACGACCATGTCCGATACCCAGCAAGTCCTGCCGAAGGCGAAGAAGTCCGTCGCACTGTCCGGCACCGCCGCCGGCAACACCGCGCTCTGCACCGTCGGCCGCAGCGGCAACGATCTGCACTACCGTGGCTACGACATCCTCGATATCGCGAACACCTGCGAATTCGAGGAGATCGC
>JADZCB010000413.1 GCA_020851775.1 Gammaproteobacteria bacterium | reverse complement strand
TCGTCATGCGCTGCTCGATCTCGGCGTCGACGCGGTCTTCGGCCAGGGCAGCAGCATCGAAGCGATCGTCGACTACCTGCGCGGCGCCGTCGACGGCGCGAGTCGCCGCCTGGCATGACGGCGGAGGCTTCCCAGAGCGCCGAGCGCGTCGCGCTCGCGCGCCAGATCAGCGCGATCGAGCGCCGGGCGTCGGGCGGCCGGGACACGGCAGCGATACCCCTGCACGTCGCCGCGATGCGCAGCCGCGTGATCGGGATCACCGGGCCGCCCGGCGCCGGCAAAAGCACCCTCGTCGATGCACTGATCGGGCTCTACCGCGCGCGCGGCTGCCGGGTCGGCGTGCTGGCCGTCGATCCGAGCAGCCCGGTCCACGGCGGCGCGGTGCTCGGCGATCGCATCCGCATGCAGCGGCATGCGGGCGACGCCGGCGTCTTCATCCGCAGCATGGGCAGCCGCGGCCGCAGCGACGGGCTCGCGCCGGCCGTGCGCGACGCGACGCGGGTGCTGGCGGCAGCCGGCTACGATCCGATCCTGATCGAGACCGTCGGGGTCGGACAGGTCGAACTCGGCATCGTCGAATGCAGCGATCTGCGCATGCTGGTGCTGGCGCCGGCGTGGGGCGACTACGTGCAGGCGGCGAAGGCCGGTCTCGTCGACATGGTCGATCTGATCGTCGTGAACAAGGCCGATCTGCCGGGCGCGGACGGCTTGATCGGGGATCTGCGGCAATCGGTGCGCGGCGCGCAGCACGGGGAAGTCGAGATCGTGCGCGCCACGGCGAGTGCCGGTGAACAGGGGATTGCGGAGGTCGAACCCGCGCTCGATCGCGGGTGGACGCGGCTCGCCGCCGGGCGGCTCGAGGCGCGGCGCGTCGATGCTGCCGCCGCCGAACTCGCGAATCGCATCATCGCGCTCGTCGCGCACGGGCCGCTCGAGGCTGCCGCAGCGGCCGGCACGACACAGCGTCTCGCGGCGGCGGTTTGCGGCGGAGCGCTCAGCGCGTCGGAAGCAGCGGCGGTGCTCTACCGTGAGATGTTCGGGACAGATCCGTGAGCGGCGCACCGTCGCGCCAACCGCGCATGCGAGGGGACGACCGGCGGCGCATGACGCTGGAGACTGCGGCGCGCCTGTTCAGTGAACGCGGTTATTCACGCACGACGATGGACGACATCGCGGCGGCGACCGGGATCAAGAAGGGCACGCTGTATCACTTCTATCCGAGCAAGGAGGCGCTGCTCGCCGCCGTCTTGCGTGCCGCCGTCCTCATCCCGCAAGCGCGCTTCGATGCCGTGATTGCCGGCGACGGCAGCCATGTCGAGAAGCTGCGGCGGCTCATCGCAGTGCTCGTCGAGAGTCACGACGAACTGCTGCCGCTGATGGTGACCTACACGCGCGTGTCGCTGGACACGATCTCCGATCCGCAGGGGCGGGCCGAACTCGTCGAGATCAAGCGCCATTTCGAAACGACCTGGGAAAACGTCGTGAAGGCCGCCATCGAGCACGGCGAACTGCGTGCCGATCTCGATCACAAGCTCGTGTCATTCGGCATCATCGGCATGATCAACTGGATGTACAAATGGTATGTCCCGGGCGGGCGCAAGCGGCCGGCGGAGATTGCGCGGACCTTCGCTGCGATGGTCCTCGAAGGGCTCGGCGTGCCGCCGGACGCAAGGCCTCAGTCGCGTGACGGCAGGCGGTAGAGATAGATCGCGAGCACCATGCCGAACAGGCCGAGGGCGATCTGCAGCGGCCGGTAGGCCACGAAAAACACCACCGAGATGGCGAGCGTGACGGACATCGTGACGATCGCGATCCATTTCGTACGCCGGCGCACGCTGCGATGCTCTTCCCATTCACGCACGGTCGCGCCGAGCAGCGGATGGGTCAGCAGCCAGACGTGGAAACGCTCGGACGAGCGCGCGAAGCACGCGGCCGCGAGCAGCATGAACGGCGTCGTCGGCAGCACCGGCAGGAAGGCGCCGGCGATGCCGAGCGCGACGCACACGCAGCCGCAGATCAGGAGGATGATGCGCACCTCACGTCGGTGATGTCGGCGCAGAGAGGGTTGCGGTATGCCGTTCATGCGCGTGCGAGTCTCGCCGATGCCGTGGGCGGGCTTCAACCGGACGGCGGTCGCGCCGGGCTTGAGCGGGATCAACGCGGGTGCGTGGGGCTGAACCCAGACTCGGACGCGTCTCGCCTGGGGTTCGTGCATATGGTTGCGGTCAGGACGTACATTTCGCGCCGCCGCTTGCTGGTCGGCAGTACGGCGGCCGTGCTGACGGCGCCGCTGGCCGCGCTCGGGATCACGCCGCCAGCGAGCGAACTCGATCCGCCGACGTTCTGGGCCACGGTGCGGGCACTGCACGAGCACCTGTTTCCGCCGGTTCCGGGCACCCCGGGCGTCGGCGACATCAATGCGACGGCTTACCTGGCGGGCATCCTGCTCGATCCGCGCATCGACAGCGCGGAACGCGAGTTCCTGAGCCGGGGCGTGGGTCTCCTCGATGCCTACGCGCGACGTCGTCACGGCCAGCCCTTCGCGGCACTCGCCGAGGACACGCGCGAGACGGTGCTGCGCAAGATCGAAGACAACCCCGACGGCCAGTACTGGCTGTCGCTGATCGTCCATTACCTGCTCGAGGCCCTGCTCGCCGATCCGGTCTATGGCGGCAATCGCGACGGGATTGGCTGGCGCTGGCTCGAGCATCGGCCCGGCACGCCGCGGCCGCCGCTCGGCTGGTACGAAGAGGCGTCCGGCGATGTCTGAATTCG
>JADZCB010000412.1 GCA_020851775.1 Gammaproteobacteria bacterium | reverse complement strand
TCGTCGATTCTGAAGCGATGGGCTACGACGATGCATGGCTGACCGAACACCATTTCGTCGATGACGGCTACTCACCCTCGCTGCTGCCGATCGCCAGCGCGATCGCCGCACGCACGAGCCGCATCCGCATCGGCACGTTTCTCGTATTGCTGCCGCTCCACAATCCGGTGCGCATCGCCGAAGACGCCGCCACCGTCGATCTGATTTCGGACGGTCGTTTCGAACTCGGTGTCGGTCTCGGCTACCGCCGTGGCGAATTCGAAGAACAGGGTATTTCGCATACCGAACGCGGCGCCCGCCTGCAGGAGGGGATTGGCGTCGTGCAGCGTCTGTTGAGCGGTGAATCGGTCACTTTCGACGGCAAGTTCAGCAAGCTGACCAACATCCGTATCACGCCGCCGGCGCTGCAGCGCCCGCATCCGCCGCTGTGGCTCGGCGCGATCGCGCCGAAGGCCATCGAGCGCGCCGCGCGGATGGGCTTTCATCTGCAGGCCGTCGGGCCCACGTTGCACGACAAGCTCTACGATGAAGCGCTGGTGAAATACGGTCGCAACCCGCAGCACTACAACATCGCGCAGTTGCGCGCCGTGTACGTCGCGCCGAGCCGTGAACAGGCCTGGGATCAGGCCGCACAGTCGCTGCATTACATGGGAACCTGCTACGCGAGGTGGTTCTCCGAGGCAGCCGACAAACCGGGCGACGAGAAGGCGCTGGACGCCGTGCCGACCATCGACGAGATGCTCAAGAAGCAGTCGTTCAGCTTCTTCGACGAGGAAGCGATCATCGGCACGCCGAAGGATGCGAGCGAAATGATCGACGAATATCGCAAGCGCGGCCGCCTGACGCACATGGTGTGCGCGACGGCACTGCCGGGACTCGCCTCCCATCTGATACGCGACAGCATGGCGCTGTTCGCCCGCGAGGTGATGCCGCGCTTCCGCTGAGTGACGGACAATAACGACATTCCTAGTGAGACTGATACCGAGGTGCCTGGAGCCCGGGCCCCTCGGTTTTTTTTGCCTGTCGATCGCGCGTCCCGCCGAATGCAGCCGCCGACTTGAATCGGCCGCCGCCGCCCGCACCTGCTGCTGAAACATCGATGGAGCGGCCGCGATGCCCAATCAACCAGGATCCGTTCATGTCGTCTGCCCGCATTGCACGACCGCCAATCGCGTGCCGGCCACGCGTCTCGGTGAGACGCCGAACTGCGGCAGGTGCAAAGGCCGGCTGTTCGACGCCCACCCCGTCGCCCTGACGAGTGCAAACTTCGATCGCCATCTGGCGAGCGACCTGCCGCTCGTCGTCGACTTCTGGGCACCGTGGTGCGGCCCCTGCCGCCAGATGGCGCCTGCGTTCGAAGCGGCGGCTGCCGCGCTCGAGCCCCACTACCGCCTCGCCAAGCTGAACACCGACGACGAAGCTGAACTCGCGGGCCGCTACGCGATCCGCAGTATCCCGACGTTGATCGTGTTCGAGCGTGGACGCGAAGTTGCACGCCAGGCCGGCGCGATGCCGCCCGGCGCACTGGTGGAGTGGATACGCCGATCTGCGTAGCCCGGGTGCAACGTAGTGAAACCCGGGATCGTTCCTGCGCGGACATGCCGATCAATCCAGTCACGGAGGGCACGGAGGAAGGAAGGGATTGGCGGGGAGCTGCTGGTCCGTCCACGCTTCGATTGGCACCGGCACCGCCCCGCGCCGCCCAGGCGATTCATTTCTTCCTCCGTGCCCTCCGTTTCCTCCGTGGCTGGATTCAGTGCCTGTCAGGTGACTCGGAACGCGTCCGGGTTTTCCGCTGCGGGTTGACGGCTACGGAGAGCCGTTGCGCTCTTCGACGCCCAGGTGAAACACGCCGTAGCCGGGCAGCACGAACTGGTTGCTGGCGAGGCCGAGAATGCGGGCGGAGGTGCTGCTCGTGATCGGCTTCTCCTCCTCGGTCAGCGGATTCGCGATCACGCCAATCACCTCGCCGGCCTTCACGTCGTCACCGTTCTGCTTGTGCGAGACGAAGATGCCGCCGTGCTCACTGCGGATCCAGAACGCCTTACGATAGACTCGCGGCGTCGTGCGCCGCTTGTCGCCGCCCTGCATGTCGAGATTGACGAGCACCTGGTGCAGGGCCTGTCCGGCACGCTCGACGTAAGGCGTCTGCACCGTCGTCGCCTCGCCGAACTCGAAGCTCACGCTGGGAATACCCGCTTCGGTCGCGACCCGCCGCAGCATGCGGCGGCTGCCGCGCTTGAACATCACCGGCAGGTCTCCGAACAGGCTGACGAAGCGGCGCACGCGCTTGTCGTCGAGATTCGCCCGCAATTGCGGCAGATTGGCACGGTTGAACGAGCCGGTGTGGAAGTCGACGAGATAATCGCAATGCGGCGTGACGACCTGCGTCCACAGCGCATTCGCGACCCGATCGGCGAAGCTGCCGTCCGGCCTGCCGGGGAAATACCGGTTCAAATCGCGGCGATCCGGCGTCTCGCGCGCGCCGCGCGTGAACGCGAGCAGGTTGACGACCGGCACGCCGATCAGCGTGCCGCTCAGCGTCGCGACATCGACCTCGTGCAGCACGCGTCGCACGACTTCGATGCCATTCAATTCATCGCCGTGCAGTGCGGCGGTCAGACACAGCGTCGGCCCGACATGCGCGCCGTGGGCCACGAGCACCGGCGTCGTCAACGCATCGCCGGCATAGGACTCGCCGAGTGGCAGCGGCCGCTTCGCGCTGCTGCCGGGTTCGATGCGCTTGCCGAGCAGTTCGATCGGCGCATTCGGTTCACGTGCCGCGGCGGCGACGAAGCCCGCCATCGATGCCAGCAGCAGCGCCGCGATCACCTGCCATAACACGCCTTCACCGCCTCCCGGCCTTCACGCTGAACGGCCTTGTATCTGTCGAAGAACGCCTGATCGATCTTGCGCAACGTCGGCCGCGTATTCGGTTGACGGTAACGGGTCAGGTGCCCGGGTCCGCCGTTGTACACGGCATAGGTCGCGCGCGCGAGATCGTCGGGGTTGCCGGTCTTCTCGTGTTC
>JADZCB010000411.1 GCA_020851775.1 Gammaproteobacteria bacterium | reverse complement strand
GGCGTCAACTGCGCGCTCGGCACCGACGGTGCGGCGAGCAACAACGACCTCGACATGCTCGGCGAGATGCGCACGGCGGCTTTGCTGGCGAAGGCCGTCGCCGGCGATCCCTGCGCGGTCCCGGCGCACGCCGCGCTCGCGATGGCGACCCTGCACGGCGCGCGCGCGCTAGGTCTCGATCACGAAACCGGTTCCCTCGCCGTCGGCAAGCACGCCGACTGCATCGCCATCGATCTCGGCGCACTGCGCGCGCAGCCCGTTTACGACCCGATCTCGCAGATCGTCTACGCCGGACACCGCGATCAGATTACGGACGTATGGGTCGCGGGACGGCGCGTCGTCGACGAACGGCGCCTGACGAGCCTCGACGAACAGCATCTGCTCGCGACCGCCGCACGCTGGCGCACGCGGATCCAGCCGGATTGAGCCCGGGCCGCGTCCGTGTCAACTGCCGACCGGTCGCAGGCGATCCCAGCGGTTGACGATCGCGCAGAACAGATCGGCCGTCTTCTCGGCGTCGTAGACCGCGGAGTGCGCGGCTTCCTCTTCCCAGCTCAGGCCCGCAGCCTGTGCGGCCCGCGACAATACCGTCTGACCGTAGGCGACGCCGGCGAGTGACGCGGTATCGAACGTGCTGAAGGCATGGAAAGGGTTGCGTTTGACACCGGCGCGTTCGACCGCCGCTTTCATGAACGACAGATCGAAAGCCGGATTGTGGCCGACGAGGATTGCACGGGTGCAGCCCTGGTGCTGCACGGCGCGACGCACGCGCTCGAAGATGTCGCCCATCGCCGCCGTCTCGCTGACCGCGAAGCGGAACGGGTGGAAGGGATCGATCTTGTTGAACCGCAGCGCGGCCTCGTCGAGGCGCGCACCGGCGAACGGCTGTACGTGATGCCCGATGGTCGTCTTGCGGTGCCAGCCGTTGGCGGAATCGTAATCGACGAGGACCGCCGCGATTTCGAGCAGGGCATCCGTTTCGGGCACGAAGCCGGCGGTCTCGATGTCGACGACGACCGGCAGAAAACCGCGAAAACGCAGGGCAACGGGCGACTTGCTCACGAGGTGACGAAAAGCTGCGCGATGGAGAGAGGCGATTCTAGCAGTCATGTGCCCCGGCGCGGCGACACGTATCGCACCATGCCGACCATCCGCCATCGCGTTGCAAGCCAGGACGCTCGCCCGTAAGGTAGCGCGCAACGCCGCCGCCGGCGTTTTTCCGCAATTCCGGTTCTCTCCCATGAATACTCCCGACGCCCTTCCGCTGTCCGATCTGAGCGCCGTCTCGCCGCTCGACGGACGTTACGCACGCGCGAGCGCCGCGCTGAGACCCTATGCGAGCGAATACGGCCTGATCCGCTATCGGGTGCTGATTGAGGTGCGCTGGCTGCAACATCTCGCCAACGAAGCCCGTCTGCCCGAACTGGCGCCCTTCGACGGCGATGAACTGCGGAGGCTCGAGGCGATCATCGAGGGGTTCGGCCTCACCCAGGCCCAGCGCGTGAAGACGATCGAGCGCACCACCAACCATGACGTGAAGGCCGTCGAGTATTTCCTGCGCGAAGTCTGCGCCGACGATCCGACCCTCGGTCGCGCGATCCCCTTTCTTCATTTCGCGTGCACGTCGGAGGACATCAACAACCTCGCCTATGGTCTGATGCTGAAGGACCTTCGCGATCTGTCGCTGCTGCCGGCACTCCGGCGCATCGAGACGTCGATCGCCGTGCTCGCGCACGCACATGCAGCGGTACCGATGCTGGCGCGTACGCACGGGCAGCCCGCGTCGCCGACGACGATGGGCAAGGAACTCGCGAATGTCGCTTACCGCCTGCGCCGCCAGATCACCCAGATCGCAGACACCGAGATCCTCGGCAAGCTGAACGGCGCCGTCGGTAATTACAACGCGCATCTGGCGGCCTATCCCGAACTCGACTGGGCGAATCTGAACGCACGCTTCGTGCAACGGCTCGGGCTCACGTGGAATCCGTACACGACGCAGATCGAGCCGCACGACGCCCTCGCCGAAACGCTCGCAGCCGCCGCGCGGGCGAACACGGTGCTCGTGGACTTCTGCCGCGACGTCTGGGGCTACATTGCGCTCGGCTACTTCCGGCAGCGGCGCGTCGACACCGAAGTCGGCTCCTCGACGATGCCGCACAAGGTCAATCCGATCGACTTCGAGAACGCCGAGGGAAATTTCGGCGTCGCCAACGCGCTGTGCGAACATTTGATAGCGAAGCTGCCGATCTCGCGCTGGCAGCGCGACCTGACCGACTCGACGGTGTTGCGCAACCTCGGCGTCGTCTTCGGCCATACGCTGCTCGCGCTGGAATCCGTCGGTCGCGGCCTCGGCAAGCTCGAACTGGATCCGGCGGCGCTGGGCGCCGGCCTCGACGACGCCTGGGAAGTCCTCGCCGAGCCGGTGCAGACGATCATGCGCCGCTACGGTATCGCCGATTCCTACGAGGCGCTCAAGGCCCTGACGCGCGGACAGCGCATCGATCGTGAGCGTTTGCATGCCTTCATCGACAGCCTGCCGATTCCGCCGGACGAACGGGCGCGTCTGCGGGCACTGACACCTGCCGGCTACATCGGTGCGGCGGCCACGCTCGCCGCCGCAATCTGACGATGCACGATCGGCGCGACGACGCAGACGACGCACACACGGACTTCGAGTTCGATCCATCGCGCGTCCTGGGCGCCAGCGATCAGGTATTCGAAACCGGGCGCGCGACGGAACTGCGCCGCGCGCTGCTCGAACTTGCGCAGCAGGCAACGCGCAGCATCGACCTCGTCAGCCGCCATCTCGATCCGTCGCTGCTGGATCACGACATGTTCGCCGCGGCCGTGAAGCGGCTCGTCCTCGGCAGCACGCGTGCCCGAGTGCGGGTCGTCGTGCTCGATCCGGCGCCCCTCGTCACCCACGGCCATCGTCTCGTGGCGCTCGCCCAGCGCCTGTCGAGCTACATCGAGCTGCGCGTGCCCGGTCCGGAACACCGGGAATTCAACGAATCCTGGCTGGTGGCCGATAACGCCGGTTACGCGCACAGGCGGTTCAGCGACCGCTTCGAGGCGACGATCAACTTCAACGACCCGCGGCTGGCGACGCACCTGACGAACCGCTTCGACGAACTATGGCATCGCGCCCAACCGGACCCGAACCTCCGACGTCTCCATCTGTGAGGCGCTGGCGCGGTGTCGTGCTGACACTGGCGTGTCTCCTCTACGCAGGCACACTGCCGGCAGCCGACGGTCCCGCTCAGATCGAGGTCATCGAGCTCGAACATCGTCTGGTCGACGAAATCCGCCCGCTGCTCGAACCCCTGCTCGAACCGGGCGCCACGCTGACCGGCAGCGGCGCGACGCTGGTCGTGCGGGCGTCCACCGCGAATCGCGCAGAAATCCGCGCTGCACTCGCCGCCTTCGATCGCCGCGCGCAGCGCCTGCGCGTGTCGGTCACGCAGACCCGGCGCGGCGATGACGCCTGGCACGGTGCCACGCTCGCCGGGTCAGTGGCCGGCGATGTCGCGGCCGGTTCCCCGATCGAGGCCACGGGCCAGGCACGGGTCGCGCGCACCCGCAGCCGCGACGAGGGCGCGCAGGTCCAGTCGGTCCTGACCCTCGACGGGGCGAGCGCGTGGGTGGCGATCGCCGATACGCGCCCGATCGAACATGGCGAAGCCGGCTGGACGCCTTACGGGCCGGCCATGCAGGAAGGTCTCGACTGGCAGGAGGCACGCAGCGGCTTCTTCGTCACACCACGTCTGCGCGGTCACGACGTACAGGTCGAAATCTCGACGCAGCAACAGCGCTTCACACGGGATGGTGACGGTGCACTGACGAGCGGCAACGTCGAAACGGTGGTCGCAGGCCGGCTCGGCGAATGGATTCCGATCGGCGGCACGGCGGAGACGGAACTCGACGCCCGGCATGAAATCATCGCCCGCACGCGGCGACAGACGAACGCGTACACCGGCGTCTGGCTGCGGGTCGACCCGCTACCCTGAACGGGGCACCGACGCCCGCCCGGCCAGCCGGGACATGCTTGGCAGTGTAAACTGTCGCGCGCGCCGCGCCGGCGGCGATCTCACGCCCGCACCACGAAGGCCACGCTCCATGCAGAACCATTCGCGCGCGACGGCCCGCCTCTATCGCGGCCCCGCGGCCTTTTCGTCCTTTCGTCTCGATCGCGTGCGTGACTCGCTCGCGGCATGTGTCGCGGACCTCGGCGACATCGAGGCCTGCCACGTGTATCTCGTGTGGGGCGACCATGCGCTCGATGCGGCGGCGGAGGCCCGCCTGTGCGCGCTGCTCGGCGCGGTGCCCGTCGCTGCCACGGCGGCGGCGGACTTCGCGATCTATACCGCGCCGCGCCTGGGCACGATGTCGCCCTGGTCGAGCAAGGCGACGGATATCGTGCGCAATTGCGGCTTCACCGGCATCGAGCGGCTGGAGCGCGCCATCCGCTGGGACATCGCAGGTGCGACGCCGGCGAACGCGGCACTCCTGATGCCGGCGCTGCACGATCGCATGACCGAGTTCGCGACGACGACGCTCGAGGAATTGCGCACGGCGGCTGCGCCCGTCGCACGCGCGCTCGGCATCGTGCCCCTTTCCACACAGGGCGCCGCGGCGCTGCGTGACGCCGATCGCGCGCTCGGTCTCGCCCTCGCCACCGATGAAATCGACTACCTCGTCAGCCGGTACGGCGAGCTCGGCCGCGATCCGACCGACGCGGAACTGATGATGTTCGCGCAGGCGAACTCGGAGCATTGTCGGCACAAGATCTTCAACGCCACCTGGGCCATCGACGGCCAGGCGCAGGACGCGAGCCTGTTCGACATGATCCGGGCGACGCATGCCGCGCATCCGAACGACGTGCTGTCGGCCTATCGGGACAACGCGGCCGTCACTCGTGGCTACGTCGGCCAGCGCCAGTGGATCGACCCGGTGACGCGCCGCTACGCGACGACGCCGGAAGAAATCGCGATGCTGATGAAGGTCGAGACCCACAATCACCCGACCGGGATCTCCCCCTTCCCCGGCGCGTCGACCGGCGCGGGCGGCGAAATCCGCGACGAGGGTGCGACCGGACGCGGGGCGCGGCCGAAAGCGGGTTTCTGCGGCTTTTCGGTCTCGCATCTGCGGCTGCCTGGGTGCGACGAGGCCTGGGAAGGCGAGCGCCCGCTGAACCCGCGTCTCGCGAGCGCACTGCAGATCATGATCGACGGCCCGCTCGGTGCGGCCGCGTTCAACAACGAGTTCGGACGACCCGCGCTCGGCGGCTATTTCCGTACGTTCGAACACGACGATGGCGGCGAGCGGCGTGGCTACGACAAGCCGATCATGCTCGCCGGCGGGATCGGCAACATCCGCCGTGAACATGTCGACAAAGGCACGCTGGCGCCTGGCGATTGCATCGTCGTGCTCGGCGGTCCGGCGCTGCTGATCGGACTCGGTGGTGGCGCGGCTTCGTCGGTGCGCGGCGGCGACAGCGATGCGGATCTCGATTATGCGTCGGTCCAGCGCGACAACGCCGAGATGGAACGACGCGCGCAGGAAGTGATCGATGCGTGCTGGGCGCTCGGCGAGCGCAACCCGATCGTCGCCATCCACGACGTCGGTGCCGGCGGTCTGTCGAACGCGATCCCCGAGCTGTTGAACGACTCGATGCGGGGCGGACGACTCTCACTGCGCGCGATCCCGAACGCGGATCCTGCGATGTCGCCGCTCGAGATCTGGTGCAACGAGGCGCAGGAACGCTACGTGCTGGGTCTGCGCCCGGTGGATCTGCCGGCATTCGAAGCACTGTGCGCGCGTGAACGCTGCCCGATGGCGGTGGTCGGCACTGCGACGACAGCGCGTCATCTGTCGCTGTGGGACGAGTGGCGTGACGAAGCGGTCATCGACCTGCCGATGGACGTCATCTTCGGCAAGGCGCCGCGCATGTTCCGTGACGTCGCGAGCATGCCGTCGCCGACCCGGCCCTTCGCGCCGGCGCTGCCGCTCGCCACCGCTGTGCACCGCGTGCTGCGCTTCCCGGCAGTCGCCGACAAGCGCTTCCTCGTCACCATCGGCGATCGCACCGTCGGCGGGTTGTCGGTGCGCGACCAGATGGTCGGTCCGTGGCAGGTGCCCGTCGCGGACTGCGCGGTGACCTCGGCCGACTTCTTCGGGGTCACCGGCGAAGCATTCGCGATCGGCGAGCGCACGCCGCTCGCATT
>JADZCB010000410.1 GCA_020851775.1 Gammaproteobacteria bacterium | reverse complement strand
TCGCGCCCGACGGCGATCAGCTTGGCGATCATCGAGTCGTAGTGGCGCGAGACTTCGGCGTGCGCGGCCAGTCCGTGGTCGACGCGAACGCCCGGCGAGCCTTCGGGCAATCGCCAGGCGAGGATCGGTCCGGCCTGCGGCCTGAACGCGTCGAAAGCGTCCTCGGCGCACAGTCGCGCCTCGATGGCGTGTCCCTCGAAGCGCACGTCCTCCTGGCGCAGCGGCAGGGACTCGCTGCGGGCGATGCGCAGCTGCAGCTCGACGAGGTCCAGGCCGGTGATCGCCTCGGTGACCGGGTGCTCGACCTGCAACCGGGTGTTGACCTCCAGGAAGTGGAAGCGGCCTTCGGGATCGAGCAGGAATTCGACCGTGCCCGCGCCGACGTAGCCGGCCGCCAGCGCCAGCTTCACCGCCGCCTCGCCGAGGGCCGCGCGAAGGCTCGCCGTCACGCCGGGTGCCGGAGCTTCTTCGACGAGCTTCTGGTGCCGGCGCTGCGTCGAGCAGTCGCGTTCGCCGAGGTGGATGCAATGGCCGAAGCGATCGGCCAGGACCTGCACTTCGACGTGCCGGGCACGATGAACGAGCCGCTCGAGCAGCAGCTCGCCACTGCCGCAGGCCGCCGCCGCCTCGCGGCGGGCCGTTTCGCAGGCAGCGTCGAACTCCGACAGTTCGTCCACGCGACGCATGCCGCGGCCGCCGCCGCCAGCGGCCGCCTTGATCATCAGCGGTGCGCCGAGACGGGTCGCCTCGCGCGACAGGGCGGCCGCGGACTGGTCGTCGCCGTCGTAGCCGACGAGGCAGGGCACGCCGACGCGCTCGGCGAGGCGTCGGGCAGCGCGCTTGTTGCCGAGCCGCGTGATCGCGTCGGCGGGCGGACCCACGAAGACCAGGCCCGCCTCCTCGCAGGCGCGCGCGAACGCAGGATTCTCGGACAGGAACCCATAGCCCGGATGCACCGCCTGTGCCCCGCTCGCGGCGCAGGCCGCGAGCAGGCGCTCGATCGACAGGTAGCTGTCCCGTGCCGGTGCCGGCCCGATCGCGACCGCGACGTCGGCCAGCGCGACGTGGCGTGCTTCGCGGTCGGCCTCGGAGTAGACGGCCACGGTGCGCAGGCCCAACGCGCGCGCGCTGCGCAGGATGCGGCAGGCGATCTCGCCGCGATTGGCGACCAGCAGCGTGTCGAAGCTCACGCGCTCGCTCACTGGCGCGGCAGGATGCCCATCGTCTTCGCGATGATGCCCAGCATCACCTCGTCGGCGCCTCCGCCGATCGAGGCCAGGCGCGAATCGCGCCAGTAGCGGTTCACGCGCGTGTCTTCGACGTAGCCCATGCCGCCCCAGAACTGCAGGCACCAGTCGGCCACCTCGCGCGACATCCGTGCGGCCTTCAGCTTGGCCATCGAGGCGAGCTGCGTCACGTCGGCGCCCCCGACGTAGAGCTCGACCGCACGGTGGAGCAGCGCACGCACCGATTCGATCTCGGCGTTCAGTTCGGCAAGCTTGAAGAAGACGAACTGGTTGGCGAGCAGCGGTTGGCCGAACGCCTCGCGCTCGCGCAGGTAGCCGATGGTCTCGGCGAGGATTTCGCCAGCGGCCAGCGAATGGGCCGCCGCCCACAGACGCTCCTCCTGGAACTGCATCATCTGGTAGGCGAACCCCATGCCTTCCTCGCCGATCCGGTAGCGCTGCGGCACGCGCACGTCGTCGAAGAAGATCTGCGCGGTGTCGGACGAGCGCATCCCGGCCTTCACCAGGCTACGTGCCACGTCGACGCCGGGCGTGTCCATCGGCAGGCAGATCAGTGTCTTGTTCCGGTGCGCTGCCCCTTCCGAGGTGTTCGCGAGCAGGCACATCCAGTCGGCCTGCGTGCCGCTGGTGGTCCACATCTTGCCGCCGCGGATGACGTAGTCGTCGCCGTCCTTGCGTGCCACGGTGCGGATGGACGCGACGTCGGAGCCGGCGCCGACTTCCGAGACGCCCAGGCAGGCGACCAGGTCGCCGGCGATCGACGGCGCGAGGAACTCGCGCTTGAGCGCCTCGGAGCCGAAGCGGGCCAGTGCCGGGGTGGCCATGTCGGTCTGCACGCCGATTGCCATCGGCACGCCGCCGCAGCGCGCGTGCCCGAGCGCCTCCGCGATGGCCACCGAATAGGAGAAATCGAGTCCGGCCCCGCCGTACTCGACCGGCTTGGTCACGCCGAGAAAGCCGAGTCGCCCCATCTTGCGGAACAGCTCGCGCGCCGGGAAGGTGCCCGCGGCTTCCCACTCCTCGACGTGCGGGTTGACCTCGGCGTCGAGGAAGCGGCGCAGCGAGTCCTGCAGCTGCAGGTGCTGTTCGGTGTAGATCATCGGGTCGGCTCCTGCGCAGGTCGGTGCGATACGGGCGGCGATCAGGGGCGCGCCACGCCGAAGCTGAGCGGATGCAATGCGCGGCGGCCGGCTTCGGCGCAGGTGTCGAGCACGAAGCCGAGCAGGTTGCGCGTGTCGCGCGGATCGACGATGCCGTCGTCGAGCAGTCGCGCGCTGGTGTGCAGCGCCCCCGACTGGCGCTCGAACGTCTCGACGATGCGCCGCCCGAGCGCGTCGAGCGCCGCGGCGTCGACCGGCTGGCCACGACGTTGTGCGGTGGCCTCGGTGACCAGGCGCATCGTGAGCGCCGCCTGCTCGCCGCCCATCACCGCCGTGCGCGCGTGGGGCCAGGAGAACACGAAGCGCGGGCCGAACCCGCGTCCGCACATGCCGTAGTTGCCCGCGCCGAACGAGGCGCCGCAGTGGACCGTGATCGAGGGCACGTTCGCGTTGGCCACGGCCTGGATCATCTTCGAGCCGTGCTTGATCATGCCAGCCTGTTCGCTCGCGCGCCCGACGATGTAGCCGGTGGTGTTCTGCAGGTACAGCAGCGCCGCGCCGCTCTGGCAGCACGCCTGGATGAAGTGTGTGGCCTTGTTGCTGCCGGCCGGATCGAGCGGGCCGTTGTTGGTGACGACGCCGATCCGGTGACCGTGCAGTTCCGCGTGGCCGCAGACGGTCTGTGCCCCGTAGTCGGGCTGGAATTCGAGGAATCGCGAGCCATCGACGATGCGCGCGATCACCTCGCGCATGTCGAACGGCTCGCGAAAGTCGAGCGGTACGACACCCGCGAGTTCGTCGGGGTCGAAGCACGGCTCCTCGAACGCGGCGATCGGGGGTTGCGATGCACCGGCAGCGGGCAGTGGCCGGGCCGGCCCCGGTTCGTGCAGGAACCCGGTCCCGCGCGCGAAGCCGAGCCGGCCGATCACGTCGCGCGCGATGCGGATCGCGTCCGCGTCGTCCTGCGCCAGGTACTCGCCGAGCCCGGAGATCGACGTGTGCATGTCCGCGCCGCCGAGTTCCTCGTCGGTGGCGATCTCGCCGGTGGCCGCGCGCAGCAGCGGTGGGCCGGCCAGGAAGGCGCGGGCGCGCCCGCGCACCATGATCACGTGGTCGGACAGACCCGGGAGGTAGGCGCCGCCCGCGGTGGACGAACCGTGCACCACCGCAACCACCGGAATCCCCGCCGCCGACAACCGGGCGAGGTTGCAGAACAACCGGCCGCCCTCGATGAAGTCGTCGACGCGGTAGCGCAGCAGGTTGGCGCCAGCCGATTCGATCAACTGCACGAACGGCAGCCGGTTCTCGAACGCGATGGTCTGGGCGCGCAGCATCTTCTCGCGGCCCATGCTCTGGATCGCACCGGCGTCGATGCCCGAGTCGTTCGCGCTCACCAGGCAGCGTGTCGCGGCGACGAAGCCGATTCCGCAGATGAGTCCGGCGCCGGCAACGCTGCGTTCGGGGTCGGCGTCGTCGAGCAGGTGACCGGCCACGGTGGACAACTCGAGCCAAGGGCTGCCGGGGTCGAGCAGGCGCGCGACGCGTTCGCGCGGCAGCAGCTGGCCGCGGCCCTCGAACAGCGGCGCCGCGCGCGCCGCGGCCTCGCGTGCACGCGCCTCGAGCGCGCGCAACTCCCCGAGCAGCGCGAGCATCGCCGAGCGCCGGGCGGCAAAGCGATCGTCGTGCGGATCGACGTGCGATTCGAGACGTGGCATGGCGGCGGGCCGGGTTGCGTCGTTCAGCCCATCGTCGAGGGCAACCACAGCGAGATCGACGGAAACGCGCACAGGATCACCAGACGCACCACGTCGATCGCGATGAACGGCATCGTGCCGCGGTAGATGGTGCCCAGCGGCACGTCGCGCGCGATCGAGTTGATCACGAACACGTTGATGCCCACCGGCGGGCAGATCATTCCGAAGGTGA
>JADZCB010000409.1 GCA_020851775.1 Gammaproteobacteria bacterium | reverse complement strand
GCCTCGTCCATGAATCGCTTGCCTTGCTGATTGACGACGATCCCATGCGGATAGGCATTCACGAGCGGCTCGGACGCGCTGGACCGCGGATCGATGAGCTGACGATGGCATTCCGCATAGTCGCCTGCCGCCGCGGCGCCGATGCCGAGGGCCAAACGAATTCCATCGCCCTTGTTATACCAACCGCCCGCGGCGACCGGACGCATGAAGCGACCCTGAAGACCGAGATACTGCGTCAGCATCGACTGGTTCCCTTCGAACCCGCCGCAGGCCAACACGGTTTTTTTGGCGAAGATGCGCAGAACTTCATGTGTCAGAGTCAGCGCTTTCACGCCGACGACTCTGTCATCCTCATCCTGGAGCAGGCCGGTAAACGTCGTTTCATACATGATTTGTCCGCCGGCCTTTTCGATTTGCGGACACAGCGTCTCGATCAAGGCGAGCCCACCGCCGTAAACGCCGTAAAACGGCCAGTCGAGTGCAAACGGATAGTTCGCCGACTTGAACTTCACCCCATGGCTCGACAGCCAAGCGAGCGTCGCCGGAACATTGGAGGTGAAGGCATCGAGAACGTCCGGATCCAGAAACGGAAGCGTCTTGACGATCTGCGACCAGTTCTCGTAGTCGAGGCTCGATTCGCGCACGAATTCCGGCACCAGGTGGTAGCCGGAGTTGGCGGTGAACGCCTCAACGAAATCATCGGAAATCTGGCCGTCCGGCTTCAGGCGCATGAGCGCTTCCGTCCACCGCGTATTCCCCCCGCGCATTGCCTCCGGCGCGCGCTCCAGTACTATCACGCTGGCACCGAGTTCCAACGCGGACAGCGCTGCGGTCAGACCTGCCGCGCCGCATCCGACGACGACCACATCACATTCGAGCTGTTTCACTGATACTTCCTTTCATGAAACTGCGGAGAGTGCCAATGCGACTCGTCGGGACCAGATGCGCACGGCCGAACATCGCAAATTCGATATGAAAACCGCACATCGCGCGCGGAATCCTATCAAGCCGCTCCCACCGCGGACATAGCCGGCCTTCGAATCCCGGCCTCACGGACAGTGTCATGCTCGTGGTCGGACCTGTTCCTCACGCCATCGCCGCCAGCATCCGCCGGAAGCGGAGCAGCGCGAGCCCTGACAGTACCGCGCCGATGACGACGAGGGCGAGCAACTGCGGCCACACGACGTCGACACCGGCACCGCGGAAGAGGACGGCCTGGGCGAGCGTCGTGTAGTGGGTGGTCGGGGCGAACTGCATGATGCGCTGGATGCCGTCGGGCATCGCCTCGATCGGCGTGACGCCGCCCGACAACATGTGCAGCGGGATCAGCACCAGCAGCAGCAGGAGACCGAACTGCGGCATCGAGCGCGCAACCGTCGCGAGGAAGAGTCCCATCGAGGTCGTCGCGAAGAGGTGCAGCGCGGTGCCGGCCAGGAACAGCGTGACCGAACCTGCCATCGGCACGGCGAGCAGACCGCGGATTACGACGGTGAGCGACAGGCTCGTGGCGAGCATGACGACCAGCGCCATCGACCAGACCTTCGCCGCCATGATCTCGAGCGGCGTGACCGGCATCACCAGCAGGTGTTCGATGGTGCCGCGCTCGCGTTCGCGAATCAGCGCCGCCCCGGTCAATACGAACGACAGCATCGTGACGCTGTTGACGAGTTCCATCGCACCGCCGAACCAGGTCTTGTCGAGTTCCGGGTTGAAACGCATGCGGTGGATCAGGTCGACCGGCGGCTGCAGCGCGTCGCGGCGGCCGGCGAGGAAGGCATCTATCTCGCCGCCGGCGATCGCCTGTACGTAGGCGCTCCCGGACAAGGCCTGGCTGACGCGCGTCGCGTCGACATTCAGTTGCAGCGCCGGCGCGCGACCGGCCAGCAGATCGTGCTGGAACTCCGGTGGGATGACGATGGCGAAGGTGTCGACGCCGGCGTCGAGGCGTGCATCCATCGTCGCGAGCGTGATCCGGGCCGGCGGCAGGAAGAACGGCGGATAGAACGCATCGACGAGCCGGCGCGATAACGGCGAGTCGTCTTCGTCGACGAACGCGATCGGCGCCTTGTGCAGCGGGTCGGGCATCGCCGTCGCCGACGAGTAGATTGCGACGGTGAAGGCGTGGAGCATCAGGAGGATCATCACCGGATCGCGCGCCAGGCTGTAGAGTTCCTTGATGCCCAGATGAGCGACCGTCGCGAGCCGCATGTTCAGCGCTCCTGTTTGCGCAGCAGCGCGGCCGCACTGCCCACGAGCACGACGCTGGCGAGCGCCAGCGGCGGATAGGCATACGCGAGATCGGTGAAGCCGAGCCCCTTCGAGAACACGCCGCGCACGATGAGCAGATACCAGGTGGCGGGGAACACCTGCCCGATCGCGGCCCCGATGCCTTCGAGCGAGCTGACCGGGTCGAGCAGCCCCGAGAACTGCACGCAGGGCAGCACGCCCAGGATCGCGGTGCCGAACACCGCCGCGATCTGTGTGCGCACGAACGAGGACATCAGGAGACCGAAGGCGGTGGCCGCCGTCACGTACAGCAGTGAAGCGGCCAGCAGTGCCGCGAGACTCCCGCGCAGCGATACGTCGAACAGCCATACCGCGAGCAGCGTCATCATCACCGCGTTGGCGAGGCCAATGCCGATGTAGGGCAGTTGTTTGCCGAGCAGGAACTCGAGCCGGGTGACGGGCGTGACGTAGAGATTCACGATCGAGCCCAGTTCCTTTTCGCGCACCACGGCCAGCGCGCTCAGGATCGAGGGGATCAGCATCAGCAGCAGCGGGATGATCGCCGGCACCATCGCCGGGATGCTTTCGACATCCGGGTTGTAACGGTAGCGTGTCTCGATGTGCCAGGCCGCGGCCGGCAGCACACCGGTCGTCTCGCGCAGTCGTGCGCGCAGCCATTGCTCGTGCATGCCGAGGGTGTAGGCCCGCAGCGTCTCGGCGCGGGTCGGCATCGCGCCGTCGATCCAGGCCGCGACCGTGACCGGGGTGCCGCGCGCGAGATCAGGCCCGAAACCGGGCGGGATCTCGATGGCGAGACTGATCTCGCCCGCGCGCATGCGCCGATCGAGCTCGGCGTGATTGGCGAGCGGCGTTCGCGCCGCGAAGTAGCGCGAGCCAGCGAGGTTCGCGATGTAATCGCGGCTCGCGGCGCTGTCGTCGCGATCGAGCACCGCGAAACGCAGCGCGTCGACGTCGAAGTTGAAGCCGTAGCCGAGCACGAGCATCAGCAATGCCGTCCCCACCACGGCCAGCGCCTGGCGTACGCGATCGCGCCGCAGCTCGAGCGCCTCGCGCCAGGCGTAACTGAGGAGCCGGCCCGGATCGAACGCGCTTGCG
>JADZCB010000408.1 GCA_020851775.1 Gammaproteobacteria bacterium | reverse complement strand
TGGGCGAGCGCCGCGTCGACGCTCGCGAAAAATCCACCATCAGAGAAGCTGTCGGGCGTGACGTTCAGCACACCCATCACGAGCGGCGGCTCGGCCGGATCGGCAAGCCGCGTGAACACCGCGTCAACCATGCGGACCGAGAACGTCGACCATGCGATCCGCGGCACGCAACAGCGCATCGGCCATCGCGGGTTCGGCCGACAGGTGGCCGGCGGTGCGCAGGATCTCGAGCGTCGAGCCTGGGATCGCACGGTGCAACGCCAGCGACGCGTCCGGCGTGCAGGTGATGTCACGCTGCCCGTGAATAATCATCACCGGCACGCGCGGCAACGACGGCGCGCGCGCCAGCAACTCGTCGGGTTCGAGGAAATAGCGATGCTGCGCGTAGTGCATCTCGATGCGCGTCTTGCCGATCAGTTCGCCGGCAGACGGTTCGGGATCAACCTCTGCATGGTCGAGTGAAAAGCTGACCACCTCGCCACTCCAGCGGCTCCAGGCCCGCGCCGCGGCGAGCGCGAGCGCGTCGTCGTCACCGAACACGCGACGATGGACTTCCTCGACGATAGCCGCGGGGTGACCCAGCGCATCGTCGATGGCGGCCCAGGCGCGCGGCAACAGCCGGCCCGCGCCGGCGGCGAGAAACCAGTCGAGATCGGTCTGGCGGGCGAGGAAGCTGCCGCGCAGGATCATGCCGAGGACGCGCGACGGATACGCCTGCGCGTACGCGAGCCCCAGCGCGACACCCCACGAACCCGCGAAGACGACCCACGCCTCGAGGCCGAGGTGCACACGCAGGCGTTCGAGATCGGCGACGAGATCGCGGGTCGTGTTGTGTTCGCAGCCGGCGAACGGGGTCGAGCGTCCGCTGCCGCGCTGATCGACGAGCACGCTGCGATAACGGGTGGGGTCGAAGAACTGGCGGTGCGACGGCTTGCAGCCGCTGCCGGGACCACCGTGGAGGAACACGACCGGCAACCCATCACGCGGACCGGCATCCTCGAAGTACACGCGATGGCCGTCGCCGACATCGAGCCAGTCGCAGGCCGTCGCCGGGATCAGCGGCCAGGCGGTACGCATCGAGCGCGATTCAGATGTCGCCGAGGATTTCGCTGCGGCGGCGCGCGTATTCTTCGTCGCTGATCAGCGACTTCGACTTCAGCGCCTGCAACGTCGCGAGCCGTTCCTCGACCGAACGCGCGGATGCGCCTCCGCCGTTCTTCAGTTCCTTGAGCTCCTGACGCAGCCGCGCCATCTCCTCGCGCATCTGACGGCGTTCGATCGTGAGCTTGGCCGCTTCCTGGCGCGCGGCCGTTTCACGCTTCTTCTCGTCTTCCGGAACGAGCCCTTCGCGGTAGGCGAGGGCCGCCTTCGCGACGTCGAGGATGATCCAGTCCGGTCGCCCGCCACTCTCACCACCGGCGAAGGACACGCCGACCGTCGATACCACGCGCCCGGGCATCTTCGCCGAGCGCTCCTTGCGCGAACCGGTGTCGAAATAGAGATCACTGTAGTCGTTCAACACGCCGTAGGCCGCTTCGGCGTTGCGCTTGCCGCGGTCCTTCTTGATTTTGAAACTGCCGATGATGAGATTGAGGCGGCCGTCGACGACGAAGGCACGACCGCTGGTCCACTCGCGTTCCTTAAGCGTGTCGAGCGCGATGCTGCCGTATCCGCGCACGACGAACAGCACGTCCTGGTTCGGCTTCGCGCGCGCAAGCGCTTCGGGGATGTAGCGGCCGAGGGCTTCCGCCTGGCCCTGGGTGAAGACCGGCGTCGACTGCTCTTCGCGCAACAGCCCGCCTTTTTCCCACAATTCCAGCGAGCGTAGCGCGTCGCGCACTTCGCCGACGTCGAGCTCGGCGGGATGCTGGTTCGGCGCAGCGCCGGCGTCCTGCGCGGCGAGGCCGACGTACTGCTCACCCTCCTTCCAGATCTCGCGCTCGATCGGCGTCTTCTTGAACAGATCGGGCAGCAGATCGGCGTGTACGGCCGGCGCCGCCAAGGCGGCCATGGCCATGATGAAGACGAGCAGCGGAAACGGAAAGCGGTGTGTCATCGAGCAGGCATCCTCGCGACCGGGGGTCGGCAGCGCATGAAGGGCGCAGAGTATAGCCAAGTTCAGGCGGGCGACGCAGCCGCGGACGATCCTCAGGGACAGCGCTGAATGAGCGATGAACGGTGAGCGCAGGGCGTAAAAAAAAGGGCGCATCTCACGATGCGCCCTTCTCCTCGAGCAGGAGGCTCGCCCGGCTTACCAGACGAAGAACGTACCGAGGCTGAAGGTATCGGACTCGGTCGAACCACTGAAGGTCAGCGGGTCGTTCACGTTTGCGGAGTAGTCGTTCTCGGACTTGCTGTATTCGGCGATCAGCTTCAGCCACGAGTTGACGTCGTGGTAGACGCCGACGGTCCACATGTCGAGTTCGACGTCCTGGTTGGTCGCCGCCCCATTCGTGACGAGACCGGCAGCCGTCGCGCTGGCCGAGAAGGCGTCCTGCGTCGACTTGCCGTAGCTCGCACCGAGCTTCGTCTTGCCGTTGAAGGTGTAGGTGCCCTGGACGTAGTAACCGTCGTTTTCGGCTTCTTCGCACAGCGTGCCGGCGACATTGCAGGCGACGCCACCCGCGAACTGCAGCGAACGGCCGAGGCCTTCGCCGTCGTAGTAGTAGCCGGTCAGCGCGAAGCCCATGTAGGAGGCTGTCGCACCGGCGCCCCACGCAGACACTGTCGCGTCGTCGGTGGCACCGGCAGCCGTGTTCTCCATATCCTGCCACAGACCGTCGACCCAGGCCTTGAACGCGCCGTTCGAGAACGTCGTCGAGTAGGTCAATTCACCTTCGAAGCGCGGCGTATCGGTCTGATCGAGAATGCCGGTCGTGCCGTCGAGTGCGGCAACGCCACGCGACGCACCGTGCAGTTCCTCTACCGACGGATCGTACAGGCCGGCTTCGGCCTGGAAGCCGGAGAACACCGGCGTCTTGTACGAGAAGCGCGCGTTGAAGTTCGGATAGGTGTAGCCGCGGCCGATGCGGCCGGCGGTGACCGCCCCGCCATCCATGTTCTGCATGCCGACGCCGAACAGCGTCATGTCGTTCAGAATCGCCTGGCGGCCGAAGATCGACAGCGTGCGACCGAAGCTGACGGTACCGAAGCTGCCGTCGACATTGACGACGACTTCACGAGTATCGATCGAGGCGCCCTGGATGCCGTTCAGACTGTCGCCGTTCAGATTGCCGCTCGCGTAGAGCTGATTCTTCGTGGTGCTGTTGTTAATCGTCGGCGCGAAGCTGAAGCGACCGGTGGCCGTGAGGCCGTTCACTGTCGGACTCTTCACATTGAACGAGAAGAAGGCCGGCAGGAAGCCCGAGGTCACGCGGCTGATGTCTTCCGAGTTCCCAGCGAAGGTATTGTTCGCGATCGGCGCACCGAGGCCGAGGTTGTTGAACCCGGCATCATTGTCGGCCATCACGTAGAACGCGTTGATGTTGCCATCGAAGCTGACTTCCCAGCCGTTGTCGCCACCGACGACGACGACCGCGTTCGCGGCAGACGTCATGCCGAGCCCCAGTGCGGCCGCTGCGACAGCGGATGCGAGTCTCGTCTTATTGAATTGTTTGGCCATTACTTCCTCCTAACGCAAGGATCTGAATGCTTCATTTGCTGTGTGCCATCCACCGAGCAGCGCGGCACCCCCTACCGAGTTCTCGCCGCGGCTCAGGCGGATGGTCGTTATTGGTACACCCGCAGGCTGCAAATGATTGCGTGGCACGATAGACCAACTGATCGACCGAAGCAAGAACTTTGCAAACAAAAAAGCCACAGAATCGCCCTGATACGTGGAGGGCTGTGGCCTCCGTGCAACAGCATTATCGGACGCCGGGAGTCGGGACTTGAGGCCCGGGCAGTCCTCATTACGGCCTGCCTTCCGCCCGCCCGCTGCCCCGTCGTCACACATCGCGCGACAGTCCCTGCGACGGCAGTCGGACGGAAGCGGAGGCGGCTCGGCTCGACCCTCGAGGCCCACCGTTCCAGGCATGGCGGTTTCTCACGTCCCTGCACGGGAGTTTTTCGATTCAGGTGGCTTGGCGAACTCGGCTAGCATGCAGAGTCAAAGCCCCACACTGCCAAGACACCTCGAGGTGCACATCGTGATCCCCTGTTCTGTGCCGCCGCGGCTCTACGTCGCCCTCGCCGCCCTCTTCGCCGTCGCCCTTCCCGCCACCGCGCAGGACACGCTCGAAGTGCCGCT
>JADZCB010000407.1 GCA_020851775.1 Gammaproteobacteria bacterium | reverse complement strand
TTGCCGCCGGATGCCTGCGTCGCGTCGGTGATTCCCCAGCAGGTGCTCGTCTACGGTCCGCGTCGCGGTGTCGATCTGACGCAGGCTGCCGCGCGCGGACGCACGCTGGATCAGACGTTCGCCGAATGCCCGTACGTGCTGATGATCGCGGCCCGCCCGTATCCGCCGGTCGCCGGTATCGGCAGCCTGTTTCCGCTCGACCAGATCCGCAACCGCATCGACGTCATCGCCATCGAGCGCGATCGCCCGTCGGATCCCGACAGTGCGCTGGTGGCGATGCTGGCGAAAGTGAAATGAGGGTCGCGGTGGCCGGCGCAGCGCCGGCAGTCGTGATGACTGCCGCACGCCGCAACCCGGGGCTAAGCGAACCGTCGCGCGCCATCAGCCGTCGGCATAACGCCTGATGATCTGCTTGCCGAGCGCCATCATGTGCACCTGGTCGGGACCGTCGGCCTGACGGCACCAGCGTGCATAACTGAAGGCTTCGGCCATGAAGTAGTCCGCGGTGAGCCCGCCGGCGCCGTGGATCTGCATGCAGCGATCGATGACCGTCTGCGCCATCAGCGGCACGGTGATCTTCGTCGCCGCGATCATGTCCATCGCTTCCTTCGCGCCGACTTCGTCCATGCGCTGCGCGGTCTTCAAGGTCAACAGGCGCGCCTGTTCGATTTCGGCGAAGCATTTCGCGATGTCCTCGCGCACCGACTGATGTTCGGCGAGCTTCCGGCCGAACGTCGTGCGTGACACGCTGCGGCGGCACGCGAACTCGAGCGCGCGCTGGGCACAGCCGATGAGACGCATGCAGTGATGGATGCGGCCCGGGCCGAGGCGGCCCTGCGCAATCTCGAAGCCGCGGCCTTCGCCGAGCAGAATGTTCTCCGCCGGCACGCGCACGTTCTCGAAGACGATTTCGGCATGGCCCTGCGGCGCATCGTCGTACCCGAACGTCGTCAGCGGGCGCACGATACGCAGGCCCGGAGTATCGCGCGGGATGAGGATCTGGCTCTGCTGCAGGTGGCGGTTCGGGTTGTCCGGATCGGACTTGCCCATCACGATGAAGATCTTCGTACGTTCGTACATTGCGTTCGTGATGAACCACTTGCGCCCGTTGACCACATAGGAGTCGCCGTCGCGGCGGATCGACGTCTGCACGTTGGTCGCGTCGCTCGATGCCACGTCGGGTTCGGTCATCGCGTAGCTCGAGCGGATCTCGCCGGCGAGCAACGGCTTCAACCAGCGCTCCTGCTGCGCCGGCGTGCCGTACTTCATGAACACTTCCATGTTGCCGGTGTCGGGCGCATTGCAGTTGAAGACTTCGGGGCTCCACAGCACGCGACCCATGATTTCGGCGAGTGGCGCGTACTGCGCGTTGGTGAGTCCGCCATGGTTCGCCGGCACGAACAGATTCCACAGTCCCTCGGCGTGCGCCTTGGCTTTCAGCTCTTCCATCAGCGGTACCGTCCCGAAGCGGCTCGGCATCGCCTGCAATTGCTCGTCGTAGACGTGTTCGTTCGGGTAGATGTGGCGATCCATGAACGCCTGCAGACGATCGGCGAGGCCGGCCGGGTCGGAAAAGAGCTTTTCGTGCATCGACGTGGTGTCCTGTGTGAGTCCGGGGCGCGATTATACGTCGCGGCGCGCGACCATCCTGCGTCGCGCACCATATGCAGCGGGCCGGGGCAACGTCAGCACTTCACCGCCCGCGTCATCAGGTAGTGCTGCCGCACGGTGTTGCCGCGCCAGTAGTGCGTGATCAGCACATCGAACTCGGCGCGGAACCGGGCGAGGCGCTCGGGATCGTTGTCGAGCGACTGCACGAGCTTCGCCACCGGCGCGGCCGTCGCTTCGAAGGTGCGACGATAGTGGGCCGGACTCAGCGCCGGGACCGACATCAGCTCACGCTCGAACACGAGATCGGTGACGCTGTCACCGAGCCGTTCCCGTACGACGCTGTCGCGGCCCCACTCCATCGTCGGCGGTACGCCGGGCGGTGGTGGCAGATAGCGGTTGACGAGGCCGAACAGGCGGCCGGTAAACATGTCCGGTGGCCAGGTCGAGAAGGCGATGCGTCCACCCGGTTTCAGCACCCGCAACATTTCGCGGAGGGCGACGTCCGGTCGCGGCGCGAACATGTGACCGTACTGGCTGAGCACGACGTCGAACTCGCCATCCCGATACGGCAGTGCTTCGACGTCGCCTTCGACGAACTCGACGCCGACGCCGGCCAGTGTGGCGTTATGGCGCGCGCGTTCGAGCAGGGCGGGCGCGAGATCGAGACCAGAGACGCGCGCGCCGAGCTGCGCCGCCGTGACGGCGACGACGCCGGTTCCGCAGGCGACATCGAGCACGCGTTCGTCCGCGCGTACCCCCGCGAATTGCACGAGCGCTGCCGCCGGCATCGTCGTGATGGTCTCGAGCGGCGCGAACAGCGCCCAGCCTTCGCGTTGGGCCGCCTTGAATCCGGCAAAGGGATCGTCATTCATGCTCATTCCTCACAGTGTGTTGTTTTACCTCCGGCTGCGCGTCGCACCCGGGGTTCCGTCATCGCGCCACGAGCCGGTACAGGCTGCCGACGACACTCGGCGCATAGCGACCTGGCGCGAAACGTCGCGCCAGCGCCGCCTTCGCACGCCAGCCGGTGCAGTGGCCAGGCGCGACGACGCGCGGTTCGACGATCTCGGCGAGATCACGTGTCGTCTCGTCGATGCGTTGTTCCATGATTCTGCCGGCGAGATGATAGCCGCCGAGCACGACGTCGATCGGCGTGCCTGGAAACGCGGTCTGGGCGCCGAGGCAGGCGTTGACGATGCCCGCATGCGAGCAGGCTGACAGGACGCTGACACCGCGGCCACGCACACGGGCGGCGAGAAAACGCTCGTCCATGATCAGCGGGTCCGGCTCGAGCCGGCCGTCGCGGAACGAGTGGTGACCGGCAAGGCCCGTCTCATATTGCGTCACGCGCGCAATGGCGCCGCTGCCGTAGAAGAACGCCGCCACCGTGTGCGCCTCACCCCATTTCACGATCGTGCCGCCAGCGGCAGCGAGGTCGTCGAAAGCCGGCTCCGCGGCGAGCAGCAGCAACGTGCCGTCTGCGGTCATCAGCCCGCGCTGATCAGGGCGATCGGGATGCAGGTCGACCACGGGCGGGGGCAGACCGGCAGCACTGCGCGCGCCGGCGATGGCTTCGATGACGCGCGGAAAGCCGCCGCTGTGATCGAAATGCCAGTGCGACAGGAATACGACTTCGATGCTCGCGAGATCGACGGCCAGCCGTTCGGCATTCGCGAGCCACACCTCGGCATACGGCCCGACGTCGAACAGCACGCGATGCGTTTCGTCGCCGCGGCGCGCGGTGGCGAGCACCGAATAGCCGTGGCAGGCGCAGCAGAGCTGATCCATGACGACCTTGCACGCGTGACCCTCGTGAACGCGGTCCGGCGCCCGCCGCGCCGCCAGGTGCAGCACTTCGGGAATTTGCGGCAGGCCGTCGTCGACGCTCGACAGCGTGTCGGTCTCGTTGTCGACGACGACGAGCAGATCCAGGGCGTCGAGTTCCGGCAGTTCATCGGCAGCGGACATGGCAGGGGCTCCCGGGTACGGAGCCCGGAGTGTAGCGAAGCGGGGGCGGCTTGCGAGCAGCGGAAAGCGCTACGTGGCGAAACCTGGGATCCCCGCGCGCGACGCCGCGACGCAATACGCGTCGCGCGACGGGCCGGAACGAGGGTGGCGGGCCGCCATCGCGCCTGCCGGCGTCACGCCGGATGGACGAGACGCACCGTATGGGCGGCGGCAAGGGCGATCCGAAGCGCGCCGGATGCCGCGTGTCGCGCAGAGCCCGGGAGCCCGGATCTAGCCGCCAGGGCTGTCAATCATGATGTAGTTCGTCAGATCGCCGACATTTTGTTCCAGATCGTCCATCACCGCGTACAGCAGATGACGCAGCGCCAGCATGCCGACCACGTTGCCATCATCGTCGATCACGACGAGATGCCGGATATGCCTCGCGCGCATCAACGACACCGCCGCAGTGATCGTCGTCTCGAGATCGACCGTGACGACCGGGCTCGACATGATTTCCCGGACCGTCACGTCG
>JADZCB010000406.1 GCA_020851775.1 Gammaproteobacteria bacterium | reverse complement strand
GCGGCCTTGCCGGCGGTGTCGAGCGCGACCGCGATGAATTCGATGCCCTGGTCCTTCAGCTCTTCGTAGATCACCTGCCACACGGACAGGTCGAAACTGCAGCCTCAGTACGAGCCCCAGGAGAACAGGAAGACCTTCTTGCCGCGATAGTCGGACAGCGAGTGCAGCCTGCCATCGAGATCGGGCAGCGTGAAATCGGGGGCTTCCAGCGACATCATCTGTGCGCGCTGCGCGCCGACGCTTTCGCCGCAGGCCCACACCCCGGCTACGTCATCATGGATCGCGGGCTGGCCCTGGTGTCGCGCGAAGGCGGCGAGATCGACGCGACCCTGCGCGTCGCGCCACGCGGCATCGGCCCGCACGCAGGCGTCACCCCGGCAGAGTCCTTCGGCTTCGAGAGTCCAGCCCGTCGCGCGCGCCAGTTCGTCCGGCGTGAGCCACAGGTGATCGGCATCGGCGCTGGCCGCGAGGCCACTCGTCGTGCGATCGCCGTAGAGTATGGTCGAGACTTGCATGTCATCGTCCTCGTCGGTTGCGGGATGTTCATCGCCGAGCGCGGATATCGATCAACGGCGCTGCTCCTCCTGTCATTCCGGCGCAGGCGGGAAACCAGTCGTCGGTCCCGGCCGCTCGACTGCCTGCACTGGAACCCCGCCTGCGCGGGGATGACGACAGAACTGTAGTCGCGGCCGGGTCGTCAGGAAAGGCAGACGGAGGCCGACGCGCAGCGGCACGCCAGTCTCCTACTCCCGCGGCTCGCGCGCGAGCTGTTGGCGATCCCGCTTGCGTTCGGCCTTGCGGGTCTTGCCGTGTGCCCCACCCTTGCCGAGCAGCGGATGTTGCGCGACGCGGCTGCGCACTTTCTGCCGGGCGATGCGTTTGACGGAACGGGCCATCGGATCAGGCGCCGTCGACCGGGAAGCTGCGCGTGAAGCTGCGTCCCTTCGAATCGGTCATGCGCGCCTCGATCGTGCCGCCGGCTCGGGGCCGGAAGAAGAACCGGAAGCTCGGATCCTCGCTGATCGAGATGTCGGTCTCGGCGGTCATGATGTGCTCGCCGTTGAAGCTGATCTCGATCTTCGTCACGTATTCGGCGGGAATGAACGCGCGCGTGCGCTGATCGAGCTGCAGGCCGGTGATGTTCGGGTGACTGATGATGAGCTGGCCGAGCGCGACGTCGTCGCCGGGACTTTCGTCGTGGGCATGGAAACGCATTTCGCCGATGCGCGCCCGCGCTTCCTTCAGCTTCAGGAACGGCGGCGGCTCGGAGCAGCCGCCGCTCGCGCGCGTGAAGCCTTCGTGCATGTGCAGAGTCCCGTCGCTCGTTTCGGCGACGACGCGCACGAACGTGAACTCGTTGATGCGCAGGCGCATCGCGAGATCGGCGCGGCCGAGTGCCGGCGTCAGATGGAAGACACCGGCGAGCGGTTTCGGATTCTTGTCGATGAAGACGTAGAGCGTCCTGATGTAGTGTTCGGGCGTCTGCAGAATCTTCGCATTGATGCTGACGGGAACGACGCCGGAGTCCTCGGCGCGCACCGGCACGCGGAGTTCGACGACGCCGGTGCCGACATCGATTGGCCTGTCCTGGAAATAGCGGGGCTTCAGCAACGTCGCCCAGAGATCGACTTCCGACTGGTCGCCGGTGGCACCGGCGACGCCGCACCACGCGAGGACCGCGAGCAGCAGCGTGGCAGATTTGAGGGCTTGCATGGCGGTGTCCCGGGTGAGCGGCGGATCGACGGCCAGCATACAGAGCCCATGCGCGCGGCGGCAATCGTGTACCGGCTCAGGCGCGACGGCGGACGAGGCCGAGCGGCACGACGGCGCCGAGGCCGGCGACGACGGCACCGAGCAGCGCCGCCGGTGGCGGAGCGGCGAACAGAAACAGCTCGCGCACGCCGGGCACGGCGAGCGTCGCGGCGTACAGCAGCCCGGCGCCGGCGATCACGACACGCAAGGCACGGTTCGGCGCGACGAAGTTGCCGAACCAGCGCCGCCGACGTGAACGGTTCAGGACGATCAGCGCAAGATTCGCCACCAGCAGGGTCGTGAAGCCGAGCGTACGCGCGACGTCGGTGGCGTACGCATCGAGCGCGAACGCATAGACCGCGATCACCGCGCAACTCGCCACGCCCCCTTGCAACAGACTGCGCAGGAGCGTCGCGCGATCGACGAGACGCTCACTGCGCGCGCGTGGCGGCCGCTGCATCAGATCGGTCTCGTCCGCCTCGTCCTCGAACACCAGCGAGCACGCCGGATCGATCACGAGTTCGAGGAATACGACATGGACCGGAAACAGCAGCAGTGGCCAGCCGCCGATCAGTGGCGCGAGCGACACCGCCGCGATCGGGATGTGCACGGCGATGATGTAGCTCGTCGCCTTGCGCAGGTTGTCAAAGATGCGCCGCCCCATGCGCACCGCGCGCACGATCGACGCGAAGTCGTCGTTGGCGAGCACCAGTGATGCCGCCTCGCGCGCGACGTCGGTGCCACGCGCGCCCATCGCGATGCCGATGTGCGCCGCGCGCAGCGCCGGTGCGTCGTTGACGCCGTCGCCCGTCATCGCGACGACTTCGCCGGCGGCGATCCACGCCTGCACGAGGCGCAGCTTCTGGGCCGGCATCGCGCGGGCGAAGATCTGCGTCGTCGCGATGCGCGCCGTGAGCGCCGCGTCGTCGAGTGCCGCGATGTCGTCGCCGGTCAAGAACGCACCATCGTGCGCGAGTCCGGCGGCGCGCGCGATCGCGCAGGCCGTCCCGGGATAGTCGCCGGTGATCATCGCGACGCGGATCCCGGCCGCGTGGCACTCACGCACCGCGGCGGGAACTTCCGCGCGCAGCGGATCTTCGAGCCCGACGAGGCCGAGAAACGCGTAGTTGAAATCGTGCTGTTCGGCCGGCCACACCGTGCCGGCATGACGTCCGCGGGCCACCGCGATCACGCGCAGGCCGTCGGCGGCGAGCACGTTCACCTGCGCGCGGACCGCTTCGACGGTCGCCGCCTCTGCATGGCAGAGATCGAGGATCGCTTCCGGCGCCCCCTTCGCCGCGACGACATGCTCGCGTTTGCCGCTCGCCTGCCAGACGTGGGTCATCGCGAGCATCGCCGGCGCGATCGCATATTCCTGCACGAGCGTCCAGGTGGTGTGCAGATGTTCGGTCCCGGCGAGCAGGTCCTCGCCGAGGGCGCGGAACGCCTGCTCCATCGGATCGAAGGGATTGATCGCACTGGCGAGGATCCCGAACTCGAGCAGCTCGTGGAAGTCTTCGGGAAGCGTTTCGATGCCGGCGACGTCGAAGGTGTCGCCGGAGCCGGCGACGAGCCGCGCGATGCGCATGCGGTTCTCGGTCAGCGTGCCGGTCTTGTCGACACACAGCACGGTCGCCGCGCCGAGCGCTTCGATCACGGCGACGCGGCGCGTCAGCACGCGATGCTGTGAGATGCGCCAGGCGCCGAGCGCGAGAAAGACCGTCAGGACGACCGGGAACTCTTCCGGGATCAGTGCCATCGCCGCCGTGATCCCGGCGAGCAGGCCGCCGAGCCAGTCCCCGCGCACGATGCCGATGAGACTGACGATCACCGCGCACAGCGCAAGTCCGAGGGTCGCGACGACGCGCACGAGCGTCGCGATTTCCCGCTGCAGCGGGGTGCGCTCGGGGCGGATGACGCCGAGCGCCGCGCCGAGACGGCCGAGCTCGGTGTGCCACCCCGTGCGGCGGACTTCGGCGACCGCCTGACCGCGCACCAGCACCGTGCCCGAATAGAGATATGGCGTATCGTCACCGCCGGGCGGTGGGAATGCCGGGGTCGCGGCGTCTGCGTGCGGCCGCTTGCGCACGGGGACGGCTTCGCCGGTCAACAGCGACTCGTCGCACTCGACAGCGCCGCCGGCGAGCACGACGGCATCGGCCGGCACGCGATCGCCCTCGGCGAGCAGCAGGAGATCGCCTTGCGCGACGTCGCGGCCCGGAATGCGCACCTGGATGCCGTCCCGCACGACCAGCGCCCGCGGGCTCGTCATGTCGCGCAACGCGCCGAGCACGCGTTCGGTGCGCCGTTCCTGCACGACGGTGATCGTCAGCACGACGAAGACGGCAAAGAGCAACAGCACTGCTTCGCCGAGATCGCCGAGCACGACGTACAACGCGCCGGCCGCGAGCAGCAGCCCGAACATCGGTTCGGTCAGCGTGTGCCAGACGGTCGACCACAGCCCGTGATGCGCATCCTGTGGCAGCTCGTTGCTGCCGTCGGCGGCGAGGCGACGCGCGGCCTCGGCCTGGGTCAGGCCCTCCCGTGCAACGGCACTGGAACGAAAGGCGGGCTGCACGTGCGTGGGCATCGGCGGCGCATTAAACTGCGGACCACTTTACGCGATTTGCCCCGCGTGCACCGGCACGGCGCGCGCTCGAACGTCGTGCCGGTCGCGGCATGCCACGGGATCCGCATGGACCAGACCACTTTCAACGACGGCCTGCTCGCCTACCTGAACGGCTCGCCGACGCCGTTCCACGCGGTGACGAGCGCACGCACCGTGCTCGAGGCAGCAGGCTTTCGCGCGCTCGACGAACGCGACGCGTGGCAGCTCGCGCCCGGCGCCCGCCATTACGTCACGCGCAACGGCTCCGCATTGATCGCCTTCGTGGTCGGCGACGCCCCGTGCGCAGAGACTGGCGTACGCATCGTCGGTGCCCATACCGACAGCCCCTGCCTGAAGCTCAGGCCACGGCCGGAAGTGAAGGCACAGGGCTGCTGGCAACTCGCCGTCGAAGTCTATGGCGGCGCGCTGTTGAATCCGTGGTTCGATCGCGATCTCGGACTTGCCGGCCGGATCACGTTGCGCGCAGAGGACGGGCGGCTCGCGAGCCGCCTCGTCGATCTGCGCGAGCCACTGGCCGTGGTGCCGAGTCTCGCGATCCACCTCGACCGTGAAGCAAACGACAAGCGTTCGATCAACCGGCAGACCCAGCTCCCGGCCGTCATCGCGCGCGTCGGCGGGCCGCACGACAGCTTCGATCTGCGTGACGCGCTCCGCGAACGCCTCGCGCACGACGAGCCTGCGCTCGCGCGGGCGAGCGTGCTCGATTACGAGCTCGCGTTCTACGATCTCCAGCCCGCGGCCTTCGTCGGCTGGCGGCGGGAATTCATCGCCTCGGCGCGCCTCGACAACCTACTGAGCTGCTATACCGCCGTGCAGGCGCTGTGCCACTCCACCGCGACCGGCAACCAGATGATCGTGCTGAACGATCACGAGGAGGTCGGCAGCGGATCGGCCGCCGGCGCGCGCGGCACCTTCCTGCGCAGCGTGCTCGAACGCCTCACGGGCGGCGGTGAAGGCCAGGCGCGGGCGATGGCGCGCTCGCTGCTGGTGTCCACCGACAACGCGCACGGCGTGCATCCGAACCATCCGGACAAGCACGATGCGAATCATGGCCCGCTGCTCAATGGCGGGCCGGCACTGAAGATCAACCACAATCAATCGTACGCATCGAACAGCGAGACGGCCGCGATATTCCGCGATGCCTGCGCGCGCGCCGGTGTCGCGCTGCAGACTTTCGTTGCGCGCGGCGACATGGGCTGTGGCAGCACGATCGGGCCGATCACCGCGGCAGTGCTCGGCGTGCGCACCGTCGACGTCGGCGTGCCGACCTTCGCGATGCATTCGATCCGGGAACTCGCCGGCCGTGACGACGCGTGGTCACTGCAGCAGGCGCTCGGCGTCTGCTTCGCGTTGCCGTTACCGGACTGAGCGCCGTGCGTGCCGTGCCACTGGCACGGCCGGTGTCACCGCCATAACGGGGCGTTGGGCAACTCGTCACCGCCGCCGGTGCCAGGAAAGCGCTCGGCCGCCAGAGCGCCGACGCGCTCGATCAACGCGAGACTGCCGGCTTCGAAGCGGCCGACGCGGAATTCCGCTTCGGCCGTCGCGCAGATCTCGCGCCAGTGCGCCGGCGCCACGGTCTCGAAGCCGCGATCGGCAACGATTTCGATCGCGTGATCGGCATACAGCACGTGGATCAGCACGCCATTGTTCGCCGCCGTATCCCACACACCGAGTTCGGCGAAGAGCTGCACGGCCCGCGTGCGCGGCGCGAGACCGTCGCAGATCTCCCGCCACGAAAGCGCCGGTTCGAGGACGAAACGGATCTCGGCGGCATGCCGGCGTTCCGAGGCGACGATCGCCGCTTCGATCGCGGCGAGCGTGGAGGCCGGAAAGACCCGCCCGACGCTGGCGCGGGTCGTGATCGAGTGCCGCCACAGGCGCGCCAGCATGCTCACCAGCTCCCGGACGCGCCGCCGCCGCCGAAACCGCCGCCGCCCCCCCCGAAGCCACCTCCCCACCCGCCACCGAAGCCGCCGCCGAAACCGCCCGGGACCCAGCCGCCCGGTTCACGCCCGCCGTAACGGCGATGACTCGTCCAATGCCGGCCGGGTCCACCCCGCCCGCCGAGCAGGCTCGCGAGCAGCGCGCCGGCCAGCACCGCGAGACCGGTCGCGCCGATCACCTGCGTCAGCAGCAGCGTCGTCGCGCCGGCGGCGACGGCGGTGCCGCCGGTACGCAGCGGCTTCCTGCGCAAGCCCTGCAGCGCGATCGCGAAGAAGAAAGCGAAGAACAGCGCGAGTGCGTACGCGTTCGTGCCATCCGCCCGCGGCGCCGCCGGCGGCGGCAGCGCTTCACCGGCCGCGACTTGCATCAGACGCGCCATCGCGGCCTCGATACCACCGGCATAGTCACCGGC
>JADZCB010000405.1 GCA_020851775.1 Gammaproteobacteria bacterium | reverse complement strand
TCGTGTGCTCAGCCCGACGGTGGCCTGCTGCGCGCCTGCAAGAGCACCATGCCCTTGAGCAGATTCAGTGCTTCGTAGAGTTCGTAGTCCTGTTTCGCGAGTTCCGCGCGCTGATCCTTGTCCGCTTCACCGGGTTCGGCCGCAGAGGCGGGCGCGGCTTTCGTGCCGGTGTTCTCGAGATGCCGATCGAGCTGCGATTCCTTGATGAAGGCGCGATCCTCGACATTGAAATCGGCGACCTTGAGTTTGTCGATCCGGATGTCGGGCTTGATGCCTTCGGCCTGGATCGAGCGTCCATTCGGCGTGTAGTAGCGCGCCGTCGTGATCTTGATCGCGGCGTGGTTGTTCATCGGCAGAATCGTCTGCACCGAACCCTTGCCGAAGGTCTGGCGACCCATGATCACGGCGCGCTGCCGATCCTGCAGCGCGCCGGCGACGATCTCGGATGCCGACGCCGAGCCTTCGTTGACGAGCACGACGAGCGGCGCGCCACCGATCAAGTCCGGTGGCTTGGCGTCGAATTCGAGCTTCGCGTCCTCGATGCGCCCTTCGGTGTAGACGATGCGGCCGGTGTCGAGGAACGCGTCCGACACCGCGACTGCGGCGCCGAGCACGCCGCCCGGGTTGTTGCGCAGATCGAGCACGAGCCCCTTGAGCGCCGACTTCGATTCGGCCTTCAGTTTTTCGAGCTGGGCAACCAGGTCGTCACCGGTGTTGGCCTGGAACGCCGACACGCGCACGTAACCGAATCCTGGTTCGAGCAGACGACCGCGGACGCTGCGGATCTTGATCACGTCGCGCACCAGCGTCAGTTCGATCGGCTTTTCGACGCCGTCTCGCATCAGGGTGATCGAAATCTTCGTCCCGGGCTTGCCGCGCATCTTCTTGATCGCTTCGTTGAGCGTGATGCCCTTCACCGGCGTATCGTCGAGTTTGATGATCGTGTCGCCGGCCTGCACGCCGGCGCGACTCGCCGGGGTGTCGTCGATCGGCGCGATCACGCGGACGAAGCCATCTTCGGTGCCGATCTCGATGCCGAGCCCGCCGAACTCCCCGGTCGTGCCTTCCTGCAGTTCCTCGTAGGCCTCGGCATCGAGATAGGTCGAGTGCGGATCGAGACCGGCGAGCAGACCTTTGATGGCGTTGTCGATGAGCTGTTTGTCGGTCACCGGCTCGACGTAGTCGCTCTTGACCTTGTGAAAGATCTCGACCAGCAGCCGGATGTCGTCGAGCGGTATCGGATCGTTCGGTGTCGGAAGCTCGGCATGCGCGGGTGCCGTGATGGCGGCGCCAGGCGAAGTCGGACTGGTCGGGGCGGCGGGGGTGGCGGGTACGCTCGGGCTCGGTTCCTCGGCGGCGAGGTCGAGCGCGAAAGAACAGCCGAGCAGGGCGGCCAGCACGGCGACGGACAGACGGTGATTCATTGCAGCGTGATGCACCCCAGGGTTGGCGCGCCACGGACCCGGGCGCGACGTCATTATGCAGGAATTCCGCGCGCAGACACGCGTCGACGCGCGGCACGAACGAGGTTTCGTGGTATCCGCCGCCGGACGGCTGGTGCGCGTCAGCTCACGGCGTGGCGGATCGGCGTACGGATTCGGACCAGCGGCGTGCCCGTCATCTCGACGGGTTGCGGCAGTCCCATCAGTGCGAGCATCGTCGGCGCGACGTCGCTGAGCCTCCCGTCCGTCGCGATGTCGGCGGCGCGGCCGAAGTAGACGAAGGGCACGGGGTTGCTGGTGTGGGCCGTGTGTGGTTCGGCTGCCGCATCGGGCGTCGCACGCATCTGCTCGGCATTGCCGTGATCGGCGGTCAACAGCATGTCGGTGTCCGTGCGGCGACAGGCGTCGAGCAACCGGCCGAGACATGCGTCGAGCGTCTCGATGCAACGCACGGCGGCGTCGAACACCCCCGTGTGGCCGACCATGTCGGCGTTCGCGTAGTTGCAGATCAGCGCGTCGTACTGCCGGCTCTCGAGCGCGGCGATCAGCTTGTCGGTCACCTCGACGGCACTCATCTCGGGCTGCAGATCGTAGGTCGCGACCGTCGGTGACGGCACGAGGATACGGTCTTCGCCAGGGAACGGGGTTTCCTCGCCCCCGTTGAAGAAGAACGTGACGTGCGCGTATTTCTCGGTCTCGGCGATGCGCAACTGGCGCAGGCCATGGGCGGCGACGACTTCGCCGAAGGTCTTGTCCAGATCGACGGTCGGGAAGGCAATCGGCAGCCTGAACTGTGCCCCGTAGTCGGTCATCGTGACGTAGCGCCCGAGCCGAGGTATGCGCCGGCGCTGGAACGGTGCGAAGTCGGCGGCCGTCAGCGCGGCGGTGATCTGGCGGGCGCGATCGGCGCGGAAGTTCGTGAACACGACGACGTCGCCGTCGGCCATCGGTACGGTGTCGCCGATGGCGGTCGCGGTGACGAATTCGTCGGTCTCACCGCGCGCATAGGCCGCCTCGAGGCCGGCGAGCGCTGTCGCCGCATGGTGTGGGGCGATGCCGTCGACGACGAGATCGTAGGCCTGTCGCACGCGCGCCCAGGCCTTGTTGCGATCCATCGCGTAATAGCGCCCGATCAAGGTCGCGATGCGACCCAGGCCGAGCGCCGCGCAGCGGCGTTCGACGCGCTCGAGCGTCGGCGCCGCGCTCTTCGGGGGCATGTCGCGGCCGTCGAGAAATGCGTGGATGAAGACCCGGCGTACGCCGCAGCGACCGGCGAGTTCGACCAGCGCCAGCGTGTGCTCTTCGTGGCTGTGCACGCCTCCTGGTGACAGCAGGCCGAGCAGGTGAACGGCGCGATCGGTGCGTGCAGCGAGTTCGAAGGCGTCGCGGAACACGGGGTTTTCGTAAATCCCGCCCTCGGCGACCGCCTTCGATATGCGCGTGTAATCCTGGTAGACGAGGCGCCCGGCACCGAGATGCATGTGCCCGACCTCCGAATTGCCCATCTGGTCGTCAGGTAGCCCGACGTCCAGTCCCGAACAGCGGATCAACGTGTGCGGATGCGTCTGCCACAAGTGATCCCAATGCGGGGTCCGTGCGGCGTGGATGGCGTTGAAGCGGGTTTCTTCGGTGTATCCCCAGCCGTCGAAGACGACGAGCAGGACGGGATGCTGGACCTTGGCCATGAGCGACTCTTCTTTCGTTGCGGCAGGAGCGGCAGTCGCGCGGCGCACCGGAGAAAGCGGCCCGCCGCCTGTCCGCGGGTTGCTGGCGTCGTGCGGCGCATCGAATTTTGAGTGTACCATACGGCCCCTCGCCGGCCCGGCCCGACACGCTGCGTGACGCGCCTGCCCGCTTCGAACATCTTCCGACGGACGGACCCCGCGCATGGCGCAACTCATCGAATTCATCGGCAACCATCTCGCGCTCGTGGCAGCCTTCAGCGGCGTGCTGGTCGCGCTTGTGATCACGATCGTCCAGGGCGGCGGGGCCGCCGCGCTGTCACCGCAGCAGGCGGTGCTGATGCTGAACCAGCAGGACGCGTTGCCGGTCGATCTGCGCCCGGCAGCCGACTATCGCGGCGGTCACATCATCAATGCCGTCAACGTCGGGCTGCAGGACATCGCGGCGGGCACCACAAAACTCGACAAGAACAAGGCGCGACCGCTGCTGGTGTACTGCGAATCCGGCACGCAGTCGCGGGGCGCCGTGAAGTCGCTGCGCAAACAGGGCTACGCGAAAGTGAACCATCTGCAGGGCGGCCTCGCCGCCTGGCGCGGGGAACAGTTGCCGATCGTCTCCGGCAAATAGGCCACCGCGATCGCACGGACACCGCAACGATTTACCAAGGGGCAACAGCACATGGCGAACGAGAACGAACAGGCGAACCAGGGCGCCATCCAGGGGCAGCTCGGGATCCAGAAAATCTATGTCAAGGACATGTCTTTCGAGGCGCCGCACGCGCCGAAGATCTTCACCGAGCAGTTGAATCCGGCGCTCGATCTGCACTTCGCGAATGCGGCGAACAATCTCGGCCAGGACGTGCACGAAGTCGTCCTGACGGTGACCTGCACGGTGAAGCAGGACGAGCGCGTGGTCTATCTCGTCGAAGTCCAGCAGGCCGGCATCTTCAATATCGCCGGTTTCGGCGAGCAGCATCTGCCGGCAATCCTCGCGACCGCCTGCCCGAACATCCTCTTTCCGTTCGCGCGCGAGGCGATCTGCGACATCGTGACCAAGGGCGGCTTTCCGCAGCTTCTGCTCTCGCCGGTGAATTTCGACGCGCTCTACGCCCAGGAAGTGCAGCGGCGCCGTGCCGCCGACGAACCGAAGCACTGAACGGTGATGGACGCGCCCGCGTTCCTGGTGCTCGGCGCCGGCGCGTGGGGGACGGCGCTCGCGAGCGTGCTCGCCGCGGGCGGGCGTCGCGTGCTGCTGTGGGGACGCGATGCAGCGGCGTTGCGGACCCTCGATGCCGCGCGTGAGAACTCACGTTATCTGCCGGGGATCCGCTTGCCGGCGTCGCTCGGCGTCATCGAACGGCTGACCGAACTCCCCAGCGACTGCACCGAGGCGGTACTCGCGACCCCCTGCCAGACGACGCGCGAAGTCTGCCGCTCGCTCGCAGCGGCTGCGCCAGGCGTCCGCGGTGTCGTCTGCGCCGCGAAGGGGCTCGAACGGGACACCGGTCGCCTCGTTCACGAGGTGGTGCGCGAGGAACTCGGCGCGACGGTCGACGTCGCCGTGCTGTCCGGCCCCAATTTCGCGCGCGAAGTCGCCGAATGCCGACCGGCGGCGGTGACGATCGCGGCCGACTCGCCGGTCTTCGGCGCGTCACTGCTCGCTGCCTTCCACACGTCTTTCTTCCGGCCCTATCTGAGCGACGACCTGATCGGCGTCGCCGTCGGCGGGAGCGTCAAGAATGCACTCGCGATCGCTGCCGGCATCGGGGACGGGCTGCGGCTCGGCGCGAACTCCCGCGCGGCGCTGATCACGCGCGGGCTTGCCGAGATCGCACGTCTCGGCGTGGCCCTCGGCGCGCGGGCCGAGACGTTCATGGGCCTGTCCGGTCTCGGCGATCTCGTCCTCACCTGTACCGACGACCTGTCGCGCAACCGCCGCTTCGGGCTGGCCCTCGGGCGCGGCGCGGCGCCGGACGCCGCGGCGGCCGACATCGGTCTCGTCGAAGGCGCGGCGACCGCCCCGGCCGTCGTCGCACTCGCGGCGCGTCTGCACGTCGATGTCCCGATCGTCGAGCAGGTCGCTGCGGTACTGGCCGGTCGCAGCACCCCGTCGGCGGCCGTCACCGCGCTGATGGCGCGCGAACCCGGCGCCGAGGATCGCGCCTGGCGGCGCTGAGCGGGGCCTGCCGCATCTTGTGCCGGGCCCTGCCGTGACCGCGATCACACACGCGGTTGCGATCCGCGTCTCAATCTCCCGCCTGCACAGCCGCTAATCCCCTTCGACGGAGGGTAGGGCTCGTCGCACAGTGCGACCAGGCCCCCGTCTTCGGGGAAACGATGAGCATCTGGGAGAAGCGGCGGGCGCGCGGGCAGTTGGCGCTCGCGACCAGCCATCACGACGAAGGTTGTTCGCTCGCGGTCATCGACCATGCCGCGCCGGGCGCGCCTGCACTCGTACGCGCCGACTGGTTCGCCGGCGATCCGGCCCACAGCACCACGTTGCTCGCGCGTCGTGCACGCGAACAGCGTCTCGGCCGCGTGTCGTGCGTGGGCCTCGTCGAAGCACACGACTACAGCCTCGTGCTCGTCGATACGCCGGAAGTACCACCCGCCGAACTGCGCGCGGCGACACGCTGGCGGGTCAAGGATCTGATCGATTTCCACATCGACGACGCCGTGATCGACGTCTTTCATGTGCCGGTCGAGGAAAGTCGCACGGCGCGCCGCATGTACGCCGTCGTCGCGCGCAGCGAGCGCGTAGCGCGCGTCGTCAGTGCCGCACGAACGGCCGGACTCGCGCTCGACGTCGTCGACATCCCGGAATTCGCGCTGCGCAATCTCGCCGTCCGTCTGCCGGAGAACGACAAGGGTCTCGCGTTGATCCATTTCGGCGTCCGCCACGGCCTGCTGGCCGTGATCCGCCGCGATGCGCTGTATTTCGCGCGCCGGCTCGACGGTGGATCCGAACGCCTGCTGAATGCGGGCACGACGCTGACACCTGTGATGGAAGGCCTGTTCGATGCGTTGACGATCGAGATTCAGCGCTCACTCGATTTCTACGAGCGCCATTTCGCACAGCCGCCGATTGGCGCGCTCGTGCTCGCCGGCCTGCCGACGCACATCGATGGCATGCCGGAATATCTGCAGTCGCAGCTCGGCATCGCGACGCGCTGGCTCGACATCGCCGCGCTGTGCGGGTCGCCTGTCGATGTCCCGCGCGAGACGCTCGCGCGCTGCACGCTCGCGATCGGCGCCGCGCTGCGCCGCGACGGGCGAGCGTCATGATCCAGCAGATCAATCTGTTCCAGCCGACGCTGCGCGAACCCGCGCCGCTGTTCGGTGCGCGCGCGATGTTGCGGACCGTGCTCGCCGTGCTCGCCGGTCTCGGATTCGTCTATGCCTGGGCGCTCGTGCAGGTCGACTCGCTCGAGCGACAGGCGCGCGAGCTGACGGTCGCGCGCGAAGAGGCCGAACAGCGGCTCGACGAGCTGCGCACGCATCTGCCGCAGCGGGTCGCCGATCCGGCGCTCGCCGCACGTGCTGCAGCCCAGGCCGACGACGTGCAGCAGACGCGCCGGCTGATGGCGGTCCTGAGCGAGGGGGCTTTCGGCAACAACGTCGGGCTCTCTCCGTATCTCGTCGGTTTCGCGCGTCAACACGTCGCCGGGACCTGGCTCACGCGGGTGGAGATCGCCGCCGGCGGTGACCGGATCGGCATCGAGGGTCATGCACAGGTGCCGGAATTCGTCCCGCTCTACGTGCAGCGCCTGGCAGCCGAGCCCGTGTTCGCCGGCAAGGTGTTCAATCATCTCGAACTCGCGCGCGCGCCGGCAGGGACCGAAGTCGCGTTCGCCCTCGCGACCAGCGGTATCGAAGTCGGTGCGGCAGACGCTGCTGCGCGACGGGAGGACCGCCGTGAAGACTGAGCGCAAGCAACGTACGTTCGCCATGCTCGCGACCCGGCTGGACGCGCTGAGCGTCAAGGAGCGCGTACTGGTGGTCGCCTCGCTGCTGATGGCGGTCGCGACGGCGTGGCAGTCGTTGCTGATCGACCCGCTGGCCGCGCGCAAGCAGGCCTTGCTGACCGAGGTGATGGACGCCAGCGATGCGTTGCGCAAGATCGAAGCCGTCAGCGCCGAACTGATGGCGGGCGCACAGATCGATCCCGATGCAGGCGCCCGCCAACTGCTCGCCGCGCGCGAACAGGAACTCGTGGCGCTGCGCGAACGCGTCGAGGCTCGCGTCGGTCGCGTCGTCCCCCCGGCACAGATGGCGAAGGTGCTCGAAACGGTGCTCGGCCGCATCCGCGATCTCGAATTCGTCGGCCTCGAGGGACTCGGCGTCGAACCGCTCGTACCGGCCGCAGAGCCACCTGCGGGACCCGCTGCCGGTGCCGTCGCGACTGCGACACGCGACACACGGGACACGAAATCCGTCACGCCGCTGGTAACGACCCCGGCGCATCGCCAGACCGCGTATCGCCACGGCATCCGCATCCGCTTCACCGGCAGCTATATCGCGACGGTCAACTATCTGCGTGCGCTCGAAGCACTGCCGTGGGGTTTCTTCTGGGATCGCGTCGAACTGAAGACGACCGACTATCCACGTGTCGAAGGCGCGGTCGTCGTCTACACCGTCAGCCTCGAAGAGGGATGGATCGGTGTCTAGTGCGCGCGGCCCGATCGTCGTGATGGGGGCGCTCCTCGCCGCCGGTGCGAGCGCACTCGAACTCGTCGATCCGATGCAACCGCCGGCCGCACCACCGGCGCCGGCCCAGATCGAGGACGCGCCCGTCGAGCCAAGTGCGTGGCGGCTCGGCGCAATCAAGATCGAACCCGGTCGGCGCAGCGCGATGATCAACGGGCGCATCGTCGCCGAGGGCGACGAGATCGACGGCGCTCAGGTCGTCGCGATCGCGTCGCGGGAAGTCAGGATTGCCGTCGGCAATGAAACCGTAAGCCTGAGTCTGCTGAAACATGACATCAAACTTCGTCCGTCGCTCGTGCGCTGAGCGCTGCGTTCTCGTCGGCCTCGTCGCCGTCGCGCTCGGCGCCTGCCAGAGCGCGCCCCCGCAACGCGAGACGCTCGACACCATGCGTCGGACCCTGGCGGCCGAGACCGCACAGGCACCCGCGGAACAGGTTCCGGCCGATGTCAGTCGCGCGCTGTTGCCGAGCCTGAAGCTCGACACCCACGAAGTACCGAAAGTCGACGACAGCCAACGCTTCGACATCGCGGTCAACGAAGTGCCGGCCCGGCAGTTCTTCATGAGCCTCGTCGACGGCACGAAGTACAACATGGTCGTGCATCCCGAGGTGGCCGGAAAGATTTCGCTGAACCTCAAGAACGTGACGATTCCCGACGTGATGGCGGCCGCGCGGGATGTCTATGGTTTCGAGTTCGAGCGCACGGCCTACGGCTTCCAGGTGCTGCCGTCGCGGCTCGAGGCGCGCGTATTCCAGATCAACTATCTCAACGTCGAACGCAGCGGCGCGTCGTCGACGTTCGTCAGCGCCGGCACACTGCAGGAGGGGCCGAACGCTTCGCTGCAGGAAGGCGCGTCATTCGACAACCCGTCCGGCAACACCGGCATCGGCGGTGACCGTGGCCAGCGCACCGTCGTCGGCACGCAGATCAATACGATCTTTCCGGAGACCAGCTTCTGGCAGGAACTCGCGGCGGCCGTCACGGCGATCGTCGGCAACGGCAACGGGCGCAGCGTCGTCGTCAATCCTCAGTCGGGGGTCGTCGTCGTGCGCGCAATCCCGACCGAACTGCGCGAAGTCGAGGCCTATCTGCAGGCGTCCCAGCTCATCGCCCAGCGCCAGGTCATCCTCGAGGCGAAGATACTCGAGGTCGAACTCTCCGACGGCTTCCAGGCCGGCATCAACTGGGCGGGCGTGTTCGGTGAATTCACCGTCGGCCACACCGGCGGTGGCAAGGTGTTCGAAGGCGAATCCGGCCGCAGCGATCTGGCCGGTGCCGAATTCGATCTGATCCCCGGCGTGACGAACATCGCCGGCGTGCCGGCGTCGGCGTTCGGCGGCGTGTTCTCGCTGGCGCTCAACGGTGGCGACTTCACCGCCTTCCTCGAACTGCTGCAGACCCAGGGCAACGTGCAGGTGTTGTCGAGCCCGCGCATTTCGACGATGAACAACCAGAAGGCGATCATCAAAGTCGGAACCGATGAGTTCTTCGTTACCGACGTCTCAACGACGACGATTACCGGTACCGCGACGACGACCACACCGAACATCGAGCTGACGCCGTTCTTCTCCGGTATCGCGCTCGATGTGACGCCCCAGATCAGCCGCGACGGCGACGTGATGCTGCACATTCATCCGTCGGTCAGCGAAGTCGTCGATCAGCAGAAGAGCATCACCATCGCCGGCGTCGATCAGACGCTCCCGCTCGCGCGCAGCACCGTGCGCGAATCGGATTCGGTCGTGCAGGCACGTAGCGGGCAGCTCGTCGTGATCGGCGGACTGATGCAGAACAAGGAACGGACACAGGATGCGAAAACGCCCGCGATGGGCGATCTGCCCGTGGTCGGCGCGCTGTTCCGCCAGAAGCGTACCGAGGGCGTGAAGAGTGAACTGGTGATCCTGCTGCGCCCGATCGTCATCGAAGGTCCGCAGCAATGGGTGAATGCACTCGACGCCACGCGCGGCGAACTCGATCGAATGGACTCCCGGCTCGGACAATGGGGCGCACCGAACGGTGGCCGCGTCGGCCTGCCGATGCCCTGAGCAGAATCCGGCAGCAACGACGAGGACGGCCATGTACCTGCAACACTTCAGACTTCGTGAACTGCCCTTCACGCTGACCCCTGACACCGCCTTCTTCATGGAGCGCGCCGGCTATCTCGACGGGTTGAATGTCCTGCTCGTCGCGTTGCGCAGCGGCGAGGGCTTCGTGAAGGTGATCGGCGAAGTCGGTACCGGCAAGACCTTGCTGTGCCGCCGGCTCATCAACTCGCTCGGCGATGATTTCCGCTGTGCCTATCTGCCGAACCCGTACCTGACACCGGCGAGCCTGCTGCTGTCGGTGGTCGAGGAGCTCGGCATCGGCCTGCCGAATCCGTGCACCCAGCACCAGTTGCTGCGCCGACTGAACACCGCGTTGCTGGAATTCGCGGCCGCCGGCAGACGCGTCGTCGTGTGCCTCGACGAGGCGCAGGCAGTCCCGCTGCAGACGCTGGAGGTGTTGCGTCTGCTGACGAATCTCGAAACCGAGAAGCGCAAGCTCGTGCAGGTCGTGCTGTTCGGCCAGCCGGAACTCGACGAGGCGCTCGACAAGCCGTCAATCCGCCAGCTCCGCCAACGCATTTCGTTCAGTTACGAACTGCTGCCGCTCGATGGCCATGCGGTCGATCTCTACCTGTCACATCGCCTCGCCGTCGCCGGCCACGAAGGTGTGCGCCTGTTTCATCGGCGCGCGGTCGATCACATCGCGCGCGCCAGTCGCGGCGTCCCGCGTCTGATCAACATCCTGGCGCACAAATCGCTGATGGCTGCTTACGGCCACGGCAGTGCGCAGGTCGAGCGCCGGCATGCACGACTGGCCATCGACGACACCGCGGACGCGCGCGCCGTTCCGCGGGCACGCGGCTGGTTCGCAGGCAGGTTGCAGCACTGGCTGATGGGGCATGCGTCATGAGTCTCATCAACCAGATGCTGGCCGATCTCGAAGCCCGCAAGGGTGGCCGCCTCCAGCGCGTCGACGCTGCGCTCGATGGCCTGCACGCGGCACCGTTGCGCGTCGTCACGGAACGGCCGCGCGCGATGCTCGGGGCGCTCGTCGTCTTCGGCGCCTGC
>JADZCB010000404.1 GCA_020851775.1 Gammaproteobacteria bacterium | reverse complement strand
CGCGGCGCGAGCCGTTCGGCGCGTGCGAGGTGTTCCTGCGCCAGATAGCGCGCCTGATTCGATGCGCCCTCTTTCGTCATCTGCAGCAGCAGCGCCTGCACGACGTTCATCAGCACCGTCAGGTTGTTCGGCAGCTCTTCGGCCGCCTGCTGCAACTGGGACAAGGCCTCCTTGTAGCGGCCCGCCTTCGCGAGCAGCACGCCTTCGTTGTTGATCTTGATGATCGCCTGTTGCGCGTTGTCGATCAGCGCGCCGCCCTCTTCCTGCATGCCGAGTTCGTCGAACAGGCGGCGGGTGAGGTCGATGATGTCGTGGCGGTCGTGATTCTCGCGCACCAGCCGATCGACGAGCGCATGGCCGTCGTCGGCGAGACCGTTCTCATAGCACGCGCGCACCAGCGCGAGCGTCGCGCTGGCGGCCGTTTGACCGGTGTCGGCCTTGAAGGCATCGAGGGCGCGCTTCGCGGCGGCGACCGCTTCACCCTTGCGCTTCAGCTTGCAGAGCAGCGTCGCTTCGACCGTCGTCAAGCGCCAGTGCGGGCCTTTCGCGCCCTTCTTGCGACCGTTCTTCTTGTTCAGTTCGCCGAGCATGCGCAGCGCGTTGTCCGGCCCCTTCGTTTCCATCATCGACGAAATAAACCCGGCCTGATCGTCCGGACGTGCGTAACAGGAGTCCTCCCCCATCTGCACCGCGCGTTCGTAGGCCTTCTCGGCGCTCGCATGGTCGCTGTTCTCGGCGGCGACATCGCCGAGCGTCTGCTGGCGACGCAGCGAGCGCGGCGACATCGTGAGCGCCTGCTGGATGATCCGCTGCGCTTCCTTGCCGCCGCCCGTCTCGCGTTCGACGCGCGCGAGCCAGTCGTAGCCTTCCATCACCGTCGGGTGGCGTTCGACGACTTTCTGGAACAGCGTCTTCGCCTGGCGCAGATCGCCGGTCTCGAGGCGAATGCGTCCGAGCGCGAGCAGCGTCCACGGCAGCTCGCGTTCGGCGAGCAGGCCGGCGCAAATTTCGGCAGCGGCGTCGTACTGACTTTCGCGGATCAGCGCCTCGGTCTTGAAGCGCACGAGATCGGACTTCAGCGCCGGGTATTTTTCGATCTGCTGGTCGCACAGCCGCACGACCTGCGCGTGCTCACCCGCCTTCAACGCCGCCTCGATGCCGTTGACGATCTGCTTGCGACCGATCACGCGTTCGATTCGTGCCTGCAGGACGGACTTGTTGATCGGTTTGACGAGATAGCCGTCGGGATTGTTCTCGACGACGCCCATCACCATGCTCATCGTCTGTTCGGCCGTGATCATGATCCACGCCGCCGTCGGCAGCAGCAGGTTGCGACCCTTCGCTTCCTCGAGCGTCTGTTGCCCGTCGCGACCGTCGCCCAGGTTGTAGTCGCAGAGCACCACGTCGATCGGGTTCTTGGACAGGATCTCCAGCGCCTCGTCTCCGGACCGGGCTTCGTGCATCACCTTGACCTTGAGACTGTCGAGCATGCCGCGCACGGTCATGCGCATCTCGCGGAGATCATCGACGATGAGGAAGCGATAGTCTTTGATATTCAGCGCCATAGCGTTCTTTTCCTGTGGTGGTCCGGCCCCTGCGTCACTCTATCGGCGATCGCTTCGGAGGACTTGAGACGGCGCCACGGGTACGCGCCGCGAGCGACAGCGGGAATCGCGGATCGGCGCTGCAGGCGCCGACGCGAGGAAAGGCAACGACGGGGTGAGCGCGGCGGCGGGCGCGCCGCTCAGGGTTGCAGGAGCCGGCGCAAGCCGTCGACGTCGCGCACCACGATTTGCGAGCCTTCGGTCGCCACCAGGTTCATGTCGCGGAGATTGGCCAGGATGCGGGAGAAGGTTTCGGGCTGGATGGAGAGGCGCGAGGCGATCACGACTTTCGGCGTGGTGAACTGGATGTCGCGCGAATGCACGGCGCCGGACGGCAACTGATCGAGCAGGTAGGCCGCGAGCCGGTAGGTCGCGTTGTGCAAGGTGAGCTCGTCGATCTGCAGCACCAGTTCGCGCAGTCGCCCGCTGAGCACCGCCATCACACGAAAGCAGGTGTCGGGGGAGGCGCGCAGCAGTTCCTTGAACATCGGCCCGTCGAAGGCGAGCACCATGCTTTCCTCGATCGCGGTGGCCGTGACCGGATAGCCCGCCGCCCCGGCGAACAGCACCGCTTCCGCGAACGACTGACCGGGACGCACCACCGAGATGACCTTTTCGTCACCCTGGAACGACGAGCGCAGCAGCTTGAGCTGTCCGCTGCGCAGGTAATAGAAATGGGCGGCCGGATCGCCGACGCGGAACAGCTGCTGCCCGCGCTTGAGGCCGATGACCTGCGCGGTGCGCGCGACCGTCGCCAACTGTTCGTCCGCGAGGCCGCTGAACACCGGCAGGCGGCGAAGTTCATCGATTTCTATCGGTCGTCCACGCATGGAGAGCAACACCGCCAATTGATGCAAATCAAGGTAATTGAAAGCTCGAGAGAAGCAAATGGTCCGTGTTGATGGAGAGCAGGAAAGCGGGCCATGCAACCGAATTCGATTGAACGAAAATCCCTCGTGACGGCCTCCGTGGCGCTGGTGGTCACGGCAAACTGTATGTCCTGCGAAGAGGCCGGACGCCTGTGGCAAGGCGTATGCGACGAGCACGGGCTCGAGCTTGCGCGGATTTCAGCCGACGACGACGCGGGCCAGGCCCTCGTCCAGCGGCTCGGCATCGAATGGCTGCCGGTGCTGCTGATCGACGGCGTACCGAGCGTCGTCGGCGTACCGAGCACCGAGGTCGCCCATCGGGTGCTGACCTCGGCATGCAATCCGGAATCTCCGTCGACCGCGTGAGCGCGGCCGATCGCCAGCACGTCCACGCTCAGGAGCTGGCTTGGCTGGCCGGCACGAAAGCATCCGAATAGCAGAAGTTTTCGTCGAGGCCGTGCGCGAGGAAGGCCGGCACCGCGGTCTCGATCATGCTGACCGACCCGCACGCATAGACCTCGTAGCCGCGCATGTCGCCGAAGTCGGCGAGGATGGCTTCATGGACGAGACCCCGCCGGCCGGGCCAGGGATCGTCATCGGCAACCGCGGACAGTACCGGCACGAAGTGGAAGTCCGGATAGGTCGCCTGCCAGTGCTCGGCGAGATCCGCCATGTACAGATCCTCGCGCGTGCGCACCCCCCAGTACAGGTACATCGGACGTTGTACCCCGCGCCGGAAAGCGTCCTCGACGATGCTCTTGATCGGCGCGAAGCCGGTCGCGCCGGCGACGAGCAGCAGCGGCCGCGTGCCTTCGACGAGCGTGAAGCGACCAAACGGCCCCTGGAAAGCCAGCCTGTCCCCGATCTGCATCCGTTCGAATGCGTACGTGGTGAAGCGGCCGTCGGGCATGCGCCGCAAGTGGAGTTCGATGCGGCTGTCGTCGACACCGGGCGCGTTGGCGAACGAATACGAGCGCGTGGCGCCGTCCTCGAGCACGATGTTGATGTACTGGCCGGCAGCGAACGGCAGGCGTTCACCGCCGTCGAGCGCCAGCACCATGCGCAGTACCTCGGGGGCGAGGCGATCGATCTCCACCACGGTCGCATGGTGACGCAGGGCGGGCGGCGCGGCACCACCGGTCCTGCTGAGCGTCACGCCTTCGATCTCGATTTCGACGTCTTCGAGCGCGGTGGCGCAACACATCAACGCGAGCCCGCGCGCGCGCATCGCCTCGTTGAGCGCAGCCGGCTGATAGGCGCCGAGGTCGACGCGGCCGTTCAACACCGT
>JADZCB010000403.1 GCA_020851775.1 Gammaproteobacteria bacterium | reverse complement strand
TGATTGCGACGCAGGACCTCGCCGACGTAGCTGCCGATCATCGTCACCAGTGGTGCGACTTCATCGACACCGGCGCGTCGCCGGCGGACGTCCGCATGCAGCGAACCGGCGAGTTCCTCGACGGCGCGCACGCTGGCGTCGGTCCAGTCGAGATGCAGATCGAGCGCAGACCGTGCGAACGACACCAGATCGTGCGCATGGCGCAGTGCCGTGTGCTGTGCCCCGCGATCGGGTTCGAAAGACAGCCGCGAGTCGCGCGCGCCCGCCGGCGCGGCGAGCAGGCTCGTGAAGAACAGCGCGGCGAACGCGCGCAGGCGCAGCGAAGTCGTCGACATGCCGGGGATTATCCGATGCGGCGTGCCGTTGCCAGCGTGTACGCTGTCACCCGGAATGAAAACTTGTGCAAGCGACGCGCTGCGCCGGCGGACCCGATCCGCGCATCGGCTGCCGGCCCGGCACCTGTGCTGCTGGCTGCTGCTCGCGCTCATCAGCGCCGGCTGCAGCACGCTGCCGCTGGTATACGAGCGCGGTTCGACGCTCGCGTTGTGGTGGCTCGACGATTATCTCGATCTCGACGACGCACAGCGGGCTTCCGCGCGCGCGGCACTCGACGACTGGTTCCGCTGGCATCGCGCCACCGAACTCGGGATCTACGCAGACGCGCTCGCCGCGCTGCGCCGGGATGCGGGACACGATCTCGACGCCGCGCGTATCTGTGCGGCGCATGACGAAATCCGCGCACGCTTCCGCGCCGGACTCGCACACGCGCTGCCGGCCTTCGCCACGCTCGCGCGCTCGCTCGACGCACGTCAGCGTGCGCACCTCGCGGCACGCTACGCCGAATCGAATGCAGAATGGCGCAGGGAAAAACGGTTGGATGACACACCGGCCGCGCAGCGCGCACATCTCACCGACGAGGCCACCGACCGCGCGCGCAGTCTCTACGGACGCCTGAGCCGCACCGATCGCGCGGCGATTGCGCGCAGGATCGGGCGTTCACCCTACGACGCGAACGTCCGCTTCGCCGAGCGTGCCGCGCGCCAGCACGACACGCTCGAAGCCCTCGCACGCATCGCAGCGCTGCCTGCCACCGGGCACGCGGCCGCCGCGCAGCATATCCTGGTGAACCTTGCGGCCGGTTATCTCGATTCGCCGCGCGCCGGCTACCGCCGTTACCACGCCGATCTCGTCGCCTACAACTGTGCGTTGATCGCTGATGTACACAACGACATGGATGCGACCCAGCGCGCGAAGGCCGTGCGCCGGCTCGGCGACTGGGAAGACGACTTCCGCCGCCTCGCCGCCCACGCCGCGCCGTGAATGGACGCTGGTCCATGCGCCCGCCACCGCTGGCGAGCGCGACGGATCATCGCAAGGATGTGAACTCGCGCCCGTAGATTTCGCGCGCGATCACGCCTTTCATGATTTCCGGCGTGCCGTCGCCGATCTCGAGGCCGATCACGTCGCGCAGGCGCTGGCCGAACGGCAGTGACTCGTCGTAGCCGGACCAGCCGTGCAGCACGAGACAGGCATGGATCGCCTCGATGGCGCTTTTCGGGCCCAGCCATTTCGCCATCGCGGCTTCCCGCGTGTGCGGCCGCCCCTGATCGCGCAGCCACAGCGCGTGGTAGGCGAGGTGTCGGGCCCCGGCGAGCCGCGCCGCATGTTCGGCAATCTGGAACGCGACGCCTTCGCGCAGCGCGAGCGGCTTGCCGAAGGTCTGACGCTGTTTCGTGTATTCGACCGTTTCGTCGAGCGACTGCTGCGCGGCGCCGATGCAGGCGAGCGCGATGATCGCGCGGTTGTAATCGAAGGCTTCCATCGCCTGCACGAAGCCGCTGCCGGCACCGAGCCGATACGCCGCGGGTATCCGTACGTGAGCGAAGCGCAGCGAACCGCGCTCGGACAGTCTTTCGCCGACGCTGTGGTAGACCTCGCGCGTGACACCGGGCGCCGTCAACGGCACCGCGAACGCGCCGATACCCTGCACGCCGGGCGCGCCGTCGACGCGGGCGAACACGATGCAGTCGTCGGCGACACCTGCGAGACTGATCGAACACTTCTCGCCGTCGATGACATAGCACTCACCGTCACGCGTCGCGCGCGTGCGAAGCGCCGCGGCGTCGGAGCCGGCGCCGGCCTCGGTCAGACCGAAGGCGACGAGGCGTTCGCCGCGCGCGAGCCCGGGCAGCACCTGCGCACGCAGTTCGGGCGTGCCGTGACGGCCGATCAGATCGGCTGCGATCAGCGCGAGTTGCAGGAACAGCGTGAAATTGAAATCGCCGCGACCGATCTCCTCGGCGGCGATCCCGGCGAGCATGCAGGCACCCTCGCTGCCGCCGTATTCGGTCGCGACGCGGATGCCGAGCACGCCGAGTTCACCGAGCTCCCGTATGCGTTCGCGCGGCAGACGTTCGCCGCGATCCCAGCGGGCATAGTCCGGCAGCAATCGTTCGCATGCATAGCGACGCAGCATCGCCTGGAAGCTGCGTTCAGTGTCGTCGAAGTCGTACTCCATCCCGGATCGCCATGGCGCCGGGCAGTTTCCGGCAGGTCGAGCCTACTGCGCAGACGGGAGACTGTCATCCGACGCGGCGCCGGGCGCCCGTCCCGGCGCCCGGTCGCGCGGTGGCTCAGCCGAGATTCGCCGCCGCGAACTCCCAGTTGACGAGCTTGCCGAGCACCGCATTGACGTAATCAGCACGCAGGTTCTGGTAGTCGAGGTAATACGCATGCTCCCACACGTCGATCGTCAGCAGCGGCGTCTTGCCGGTGGTCAGCGGGAGTTCGGCATTCGGCGTCTTGGTGACGGCGAGCTTGTCGCCATCCTTGACCAGCCATGCCCAGCCGCTGCCGAACTGCGTTGTCGCGGCCGTCAGCAATTCCTGCTTCAGCGCGTCGACGCTGCCGAAGGACGCTTCGATCTTTTCCTTCAGCGCCTGCGGCGGTGAACCGCCGCCGTTCGGTCGCAGGCTGTACCAGTAGAACGTGTGATTCCAGACCTGCGCGGCGTTGTTGAAGATCCCGGCGTGTTCCGGTTTGCCGGCGGTCGCCTTGACGATCTGCTCCAGCGACTGATCGGCGAACGGTGTCCCGGCGATCAGCTTGTTGAGATTGTCGACATAGGCCTTGTGGTGCTTGCCGTAGTGGAAGCCGATCGTGCGCGACGAAATCACCGGGTCCAGCGCATTGTCGGCCCACGGCAGCGGCGGCAGCGCGTGGGGCGCCTTGGCCTCGGCGGCGGCCTTGACCGTGCCACCGACCGCGGCGGCGACGGCGATACCGGCGGAAGCCGCGAGCACGTCGCGGCGGCCCGGGTTTTCGGGCGAATTATTGTCTGCATTCATCGAAGGAACTCCTTGTTGTTCGTCGACCAAGTTAGCGAAACGCTGCAACGGCAGCATGTCTTCGGCACTTTGCCGCGCGGGATCTCCGAACGCGAGCGGTGATCGGCGCGATCGCAGCGACGTCGATGCCAGTGACGCGCATCGGGCCCGATGCGCTGCTGCAGTCGCTTGTTGCGATGCAGACGATGCTACCAGACTCGGCGGGTGACGCGGCGCCAGCGCTGCCGGCGGTGTCGCCGGGCGCCGCCAACGCGGGATCAGCGCAGCTCGTAAATCAGCCACGCGCCCAGTGCGAAGCCGAGGCAGGCGACGGCGAGCGACAGGCCGATGGCAAAGCTCCGCGAATACTGCGCGGGCAGATCGATCGCGGGCAGCGTCGCGACGAAGCGGCGATGCTGGATCACGGCGGCGACGATCGCGCCGGCGCCGAGCAGCACGAAGCCGATGCCGAAAATGGCCGATCCGCCGGCACCGGCCCGCGCCGCCGCCGGCACCTGCGCCGCGAGGAGTTCGAGAAACAGCCCGAAACGCGCGAGCACGACGCCGATCGCGATGATCGTCAGTCCCGTGCGCAGCCACGCGAGCAGGGTGCGCTCGGCGGCGAAGAACACGCGCGGGTCGTTGTCTGCGATCGGCATCGGTCCTGGTCGCCTGGCCCGCCGTCGACGGGCTGTCGGGTGAATCCGGCACGACGGCGGTTGCCGGCGACGGCGGCCGCGCAAGTCGTGGCGGGCGTGGCGGCCGTTGCGGCAGTATACCCACCGATCCGTAGCGCAGGCGGTGCATCCGCGGCGACCCATCGGTCGCACTCGAAGGGAGGGAGCGCGTTGGACCAGCCGTGGCCCATCATCGACACCTTTGGCGCACGCCTGCTCGGCGCGGCGAACTTCGACGCCGCCCTCGATCTGCTCGCGGAGGAGACCCAGGCGCTCGGCTTCGACGGCGTCGACTATGCGTGGCTCGCGACGGCGCGCCTGGTGCATGGCGAGTGGGCGAGCGGACCGGTTCACACCCGCAATTTTCCGCTGCGCTGGCAGCGCGGCTGGGCGCGCTATGGCCGGCACGACGCGATCCTGCCGCTGTGCTTTCGCCGCGGCCTGCCCGTCGACTGGCAGGCCGCACGTCTGGCGCTCGCGCTGGACGGTGCGCAACGCGCCGCCTTCGATTACCTCGAACACGGACTGGGTTTCGCGGGCGGCATTACGGTCCCGATCCATCTGCCCGGCGATCGCTTCGCATTCGTCAGCGCCGTCTCCGCGCAACGGGGGGAGGCGTGGACGGCGCTCAGCACGCGCGCAATGGCGCCGCTGATGGTGCTCGCGCATACCTTCCACCACGTGACGGCCGCGCACTGTCCGCCCGCCGCGTCCGCAGCGACGCCGCAGTTGACGCGACGGGAGATCGACTGCCTGCAGCACGCCGCCTCCGGCTGTTCGGCCCCGGTCACGGCACGGGTGCTGAACCGCTCGGTCGACACGGTGCGCGGCCATCTGAAGCGCGCGCTGGCGAAACTCGGCGCGCACACGACGGCACAGGCGGTCGCGATTGCGGCATCGAGCGGGTTGATCGATGTGGCATCCGCGGCCCGTCAATCCGACCCGATCGGGGTATGGCGGGCGCGGCACCAGGCCATCGACGATGGGTGCATCGAGGCGCACCGTCGCGCGCCGGCACGAGGCTCCGCATGAAGCACGCAACCTCTCTCTGCATCGTCGGCGGCACGCTCGTCGACGGCACCGGCGGCACGCCGCTCGCCGATGCGCTCATCCATGTCGACGGCGGCCGCATCCGCGCCGTCGGCCGCCGGGCCGATTTCCCGACCCTGCCCGATGCGACCGTCATCGATGCCCGAGGCCGTCATGTGCTGCCCGGCTTCATGAACGGCAACGTGCACCTGCTCGACGGCATCATGATGATGGGCAAAGGCGGTGTCGAATACCTCGCGCGCTTCGAAGGGCGTCTGCATGAAGTGATCGAGGAGGCCGCCCAGGTCGCGCTGAAAGGGGGCTGCACGACGGTGTTCGACACCTGGAATGCGCTCACCCCCGTGCTCAACGCACGCGATCGCGTCAATGCCGGCAAGGCCGTCGGCGCCCGTATCTTCGCCGCCGGGAACATCATCGGCATGGGCGGCCCGTTCAGCGCCGACTTCATGATGCAGGCACGGCAGGTGATCAGCACGACCTTCGCCGATCGCATGGACCGCCTGTTCGACGCCGGCGTCGGTCGCTGGCTCAGCACCTTGTCGCCGGCGGAAGTCCGACCGGTGATTCGCGAGTATCTCGCGCGCGGCGTCGACATGCTGAAGGTCGCCATCAGTGATCACCTCGTCGGTCTGCTCGGCTGGCAGTCGCCGTATCTCACGTTCAGTGAACGTGTGCTGCGTGTGATCGTCGAGGAGACGCGGCTGGCCGGGGTGCCGTTGCTGACGCACACGCTGTCGGTCGAGAGTCTGAACCTCGCGGTCGAGTGCGAGGCGGACGTGATGATCCACGCCACGCACACGAGCCTGCATCCGATTCCGGCAGATCTCCTCGAACGCATCGTCGCCGGTCCGGGCTGGTCGGAAATCCAGCCGGTGACCCACGCTTACCAGTGTCATCTCGAGCAGGTGAACCACGCCTGGGCAGGCTATGGCGGCGGCGCCCATCGCGAGAATATCGCGCGCATGATCAGCGCCGGCGCGAAAATCATTCTCGGCACCGATGCGGGCTGTACCGATCCCGACATTCTCGCCGACCTGCCGCCGGAGGAACTCGTCGATCGACCGTGGACGCTCGGCAGCGATCACATCGTGTGGATGAAGGCGATGATCGAGCACGGCATGACGCCGATGGACGCGATCCGCGCCTGCACCTCGAACGTCGCCAGGGCCTACGGCAAGCACCGCGACTACGGCAGCATCGAAACGGGCAAGGTCGCCGATCTGCTGATCGTCGACGGCGATCCGCTCGTCGACGTCGCCAATGCGGCGAAGCTCGTCGCGGTGATCAAGGACGGCGTGCCCGTCGACGTCGCGCGGCTGCCCGATGCCCCGCTCGTCACGCGCTATCCGCGCGATACGGACTTTTCACGCCAGTGATCGGTTCATAGTCCGGTTTGCACCGTCGCCGAGGTCGCGAGGCAGGAGCGGCGGGAGCCGCGAATGGACGCATGAGTCCGTGCTGACGCCAATCGCACCTGCCGGCGCTCCTGCACGCAGATTGTCGTGGGGCTGATGCAGGAAGCTCTACAACAAGTCGATTGTCTCCAGAATTTTTTTGCCACCGAGAACACAGAGGAGGAAAGCGTTCGTTGGTGTGCTTTCGCTATGCAGCGGTCTGCTGTGATGCATGCGTTGCGACGTTTCTCCCGACGGTCGCTCGTCTTCTTCTTCTCTGTGTTCTCGGTGTTCTGTGTGGCCGTGACTCGACGGATCAGCGACCCGCGGCCTCACAGGGCACCGCTGTGCTCAGCCGCTTCCGACACCTGTGTCTGGCGTCGACTCAGACGAGCTCTGCGCTCTCCCGCTGCAACGCATAGAGCCGCGCGTAGGCGCCGCCGCGCACGATCAGTTCGCGGTGCGTGCCCTGTTCGACGATGCGGCCGTGTTCGATGACGACGATGCGATCGGCGCCTTCGATCGTCGACAGACGGTGGGCGACGATAAGACAGGTGCGGCCCTGGCGCAGACGGCCGAGCGCTTCCTGGATGCGTCGTTCGGAATCGGCATCCAGCGCCGAGGTCGCTTCGTCGAGGATGAGAATCGGCGCGTCTTTCAGCAGCGCGCGCGCGATCGCGAGGCGTTGGCGCTGGCCGCCGGAGAGGCGCAGACCATCGTCGCCGATCGGCGTGTCGAATCCCGCCGGCATCGCGGTGACGAAATCGCTGACGTGCGCCGCCGCGGCGGCGGCGAGCACGCGCTCGCGTGGCAGCGCGCGCAACGCGCCGTAAGCGATGTTGTTGTAGATCGTGTCGTTGAACAGCACCACGTGCTGGCCGACGTAGGCGATCGCCGCGCGCAGCGCCTCGAGCTTCAGCGTGTCGGTCGGCACGCCATCGATGAGTACACGGCCGGCCTGCGGCACGTAGAAGCGTGGCACGAGATTCACGAGGCTGGTCTTGCCACCACCGGATGGCCCGACGAAAGCGACCGACTCGCCGGCCGCGATGTGCAGGTCGAGGCTCTCGAGCACCTGCCGATCGCCATACGCGAGCGATACGCCTTCGAAGCGAAGCTCGCCGCGCGCATGCTGGAGCCCGACGTTGCCGCCGGCCGGTTCGGCTGGCTCGTCGACGAGACCGAAGATGCTTTCCGCCGCGGCGAGCCCGCGTTGCAGGTATTCATTGACGCTGGTCAGGCGCTTGACCGGCGGCAGCAGCATCGCGGTCGCGGTGACGAAGGACACGAAATCGCCACGCGACATGCTGCCCGCAGCCGCTTCGCGCAGCGCGAACACCATCATCATGCCGATGCCGAGCGCGATCACCATCTGCACCGCCGGTTCCGTCGCCGCGCTCGTCGCGACGACCTTCATCTGAAACTTGCGCGCATCGTTGATCGCGCGGGCGAAGCGTGCGGCCTCGTAGTCCTGGCCGCCGAAGATCTTGACGTCGCGATGACCGCCGATCGCCTCCTCGGCGACCGCATTGACCTGACCCATCGAGCCCTGCAACCGCCGGCTCATCGCGCGCAAGCGCTGTGACACGCGGCGGATCAACCACGCGATCGGCGGCCCCAGCACGAGCAGGAACAGCGCGAGTCGCCAGTTGATCCAGGTAAGGTAGGCGAGCAACGCCAGGATCACGACGGAATCCTTGACGATCACCGTCACGCAGTGCGTCGCTGCCTGCGCGACCTGCGTGACGTCGAAGGTGAATTTCGACACCAGTTCGCCGGCCGTGCGCTGGTCGAAGAAACCGGCCGGCAGCGCGATCATCTGGCGAAACATCCGGTCGCGCAGATCCATCATCACGCGTTGCGCGACGGCCGCCAGCCCGACCGTCGCGATGTAGCCCATCACGCCGCGCACGGCGAACAGCGCGACCAGCGCGAGCGGTATTCCGTAGGACAGTCTGCCGAGCGCGGCACCGAACTCGTGATCGACGAGATGACGCAGCAGCGCCGGCAGAATCCATTCGGTGGCGGCGAGCGCCGCCATGCCGAGCAGTGACCACAGGAACAGGGTGCGATGCGGTTTCGCATGCGACAGCAGGCGCAGATACAACGCGGTGCTGCGGGAAGCGGATTTCATCGGCCTACTATGCCGGCAGGTCGGCGTGAATTCACTCCGAGTGCCTGCGGGTACGAGGTTTCAAATGTGGCGTTCAAGGGTTTGCGTGGTGCAGGCACCCGATAACAGGATCCACGGCTTGGTGCGATCGGCGCGCACGGCTTGTGGCACGTTCACGATCGAGCAGGCAGCAGTGTCGCCGTCGGTGGCGGGGTGCTCGTCGCGAGATCGAGGCCTTCGGCGCGGGCGCGGCGGGCGAGTTCGGGTTCACCGAGGCGATCGTAAGTGTCGGCGAGCAGACGCTGCGTGGTGGCGCTCGGCTGGCGGGCGGCGGCGGCCTCGAGATACTCACGCGCCTTGCCCCACAGTTCTGCCCGATAGCTCAGGCGGCCGAGCGTCAGCAGCAGTGCAGGATCCTCGGGGTGTGTCGCGTACCAGGCCTCGGCGCGTGTCAGCGCGGTGACGGGCGAAGTCTCGAGCTCGCCGTAGAGCGTGACGAGACGCGCGTCCCATTGCTTCGCGAGCGACTTGCGCAACAAGGCCTCGGCCTCGTCGTCGTCGCCGAGACGCAGCAGCGCGCGCGCGTACGCGAGCAGCAGCGTCACCTGCTCGCGGGCCGGCTTCGCGAGGCCATGCCAGAGGTGCTGGATTTCGTCGCGGCTCAGCGCCGGTCGCGCGAGACGCCGCACGGCGAGTTCGCTTTCGAGCTCGGCGATGCGTTGTTCGCCGTAGACGCGTCGCTTGCGCAGCGCGGGCAGGAGCCCGGCGATGTCGTCGTGCCGACCCTGCAGCGCGAGCAGCCGGTGGCGCAACGACAGGACTGCGCGCTGCTCGCCGTGGCTATCGAGCAGCGGCGCGAGCGCAGCCTCGGCGGCGCCATATTCACCTTGTTCGAGCAGCATCTCGGCACGGCGCAAACCGACCGCGAGACTCGCAGGCGCGGCATCCTCGGCGAGCGCGAGCCAGGCATCGCGTCGCGCAGGGGCGTTCAACGCGTGGGCGGCCTGGGCAGCGGCAAGATAATGCACGGCCGTTGCGCCGTGGCGGGCGCCGCGTTCGAGGGTGCGCTCGGCGCGCGCGTGATCACCGGCGGCGAGCTCGAGCAGGCCGTCGTTCAGGGCGAGCTGCGCGCGACGACGCGTGCGCGCAGCCCGAAAACGCTGCCAGCGGCTGCGCACCGTCAGCAGCTTCCACAGTCCGTACAGCGCCCACAGCACGAGCAGCGTGCCGCCGAGCGTGAGGACGACGAACAACGTGAGGCTGAGACGCACGACCGTGCCACCGACGCCGATGGCGACGATGCCGGGGTGGCTTGCGATCAGATGCCCGAGCCCGACGGCGACGATCAGCGCCGCGAGCGCCGCGACGAGCAGTCTCAAAGCGCGGTCTCCGCTGCCGGTGCGGCGGGCAGTGACGGCACGGGTGCGATGGCCGGCGCCGACACGGGTGCGGCCGCGAGCGCATCGACGCTGCGCGCCAGCGTCGGCAGCGTCGGGGCGAGATCGATGTCGTACATCGCGCGCAGCCGCGCGAGCATCGTCGTGACGTCGCGATCACCGGCGTCGAAGCGCCCCGCGAGCTCGGTGATCGCCGGCGTCAGCGCGGCATGGAAGGCGCCCGCGTCCCGTAGCAGCACGGCGACGCGTGCCGCGCTCAGATCGAGGGCTAGCTGCTGGCGCGCGAGCGCCGCGTGCGCGGGATTGAGCAGGGGATCACGGGTCTCGTCCGCATCGCGCACCTCGACGAGCGTGCGCAACGAAGTCCCGATCGCCGCGAGGAGGCTCCGCCACCCGTCGACCGGTACAGGTTCTGCAGTCGGCGTGATCGGGGCGGGCGTTGCGAGCGGCAGCGTCGGCGCCGCGCGCGCGAATGCGGCGAGTTCGGCTGCGAGCGAGGCGACGTCAACGTCGTGAAACGCCTCGAGCGCGGCGAGATCGGCGAGCACTGCGCGCCGCTGTACCGGAAACTCGCCGCTCGCCAGCCGCGTCGCGGCGAGTCTCAGGGCCGCCATCGCGGCGTTCGTGTCACGGGCGAGCAGCAGGCGCTGTGCGGCCAGCGTGACGAGTTCACCGGCGGCATCGAAGGCGAGACCCTTCGCGTCATTCGGCGGCGGCGCCGCCGCGAGCGCTGCGACGCGGGCCTCGAGCGCCGCGAGACGTGCCGTGACTTCCGGCGGCACGACGGGAGGCGGCGGTATTTCCTCTCTCGCGGCGGACGCATCCGGCGGAACGATCTCGCGCGGCGTCACGGCGGCGGCCGGCTCGTTCGCCTCATCGGGCTGCAGCGCGCGCGCAGGCGCTGCGAGCTCGTCTTCTGCTTCAGGCCAGGACGGCGTCTCGATCGACGCCGGCGGCACGGCATCGACGATGCCGGCTTCCGCTGCCTCGTAGTGCGCGACGGCCGGTGGGCGCGTCGCCTGCTGCTGCAGTTTCCAGTACAGATAGCCGCCTGCGATCACCGCGGCGAGCGTCGCGATTGCGATCAGACGCCCGCGCGTACTGCGTGGCGCCGGTGCCGGTTTCGTCGATGACGCCGGCTCTTTCTTCGCGTCGGGGGTGGACGGGTTCGGCGCGGACGCCGGCGTGTCACTGCTCATCGACGACCCAGCGTTCGAGCGCTTCGACGATGCTGTGATCGCCCGGATTGTCGACGATCATCGGTGGCAGCGTGAAACCGAGCCGCTCGACTTCCTGCGCCGTGCGCGCACCGACGACGAGCAGCGGCACGTCGTAGAGCAGTTCGAGCTTTTCCTGATCGATCTTGTCGGCGAGGTTCGTCAATGCTTCGAGACTGGTGAGAATGCCGACGTCCGGCGTCGAGATGCCGCAGGCCTTCAGTTGCCTGGACAGCGGTTCGGTCGGGATCGTGCGTTCGTAGACCTCGCAGTATTCGACGTACGCACCGCGATGCGTCAGCGTCTGGGCGAGCAGTTCGCGTCCCCCGGCGCCGCGCACGATCAACACCTTTTTGCCGTCGATCTGGTGCGACGACAGTCCCGGCAGTTTCAGCAGCCCTTCCGACGTGAACTCGCTGTGTGGCGTATGCACCTGCGCGATGCCGAGGTCGTGCAGCCGGCCTGCGCTGCCGACACCTACGGCATAGACCTGACAGTGATCTAGTGTCTGGTGCTGGGCGCGGATCAGTTCGATGCCGAAGTCGACGGCGTTCTTGCTGACGAAGATCACGCTGTGAAACTCGTGCAGGCGCTTGATGACGGCGGTCGCATGCGGATCCTTCCGCTTCGGCCGGATCACGATCATCGGCGCGAACACGACCTGACCGCCGCGCTGTTCGATTTCGGCGATCAACGGACCTGCCTGTTCCTCGGGTCGTGTGACCAGTACGGAATAACCTTCCAGTGTCCGCGGCACGCTTTCAGCTCTATTGCCCATCCTGTCAACCACGACTGAATGTCATTGCATCGAGAGTCGCGCGCAAAGGGATCCAGGCCCGCGCGGCGGCCGTGCGTAGCGCGCTGCTGATATCCGCGCGCCACGCACGTTGCACGCAAGCCCCGGCGTTTGCAAGTCGTCCGCGATGAAAGCAATCGACGTCGTGCGCTGCATGCGACCCCTGCGCCGGCGGGCGCGGGTGAGTGCGCGGGCCGACACTACGGCGTCGCAATCGCGTCCAGGATGCGCTGTGCGCCGCGGGCGAGCAGCAGGTGACCGACGTTCGCGCCCAGCGCTGCGGCGTCACGGCGCGGGCCCTCGGCTTCGGCGCGAATGCATTCGCGTCCGTCGAGACTCGCGACGAGCCCGGCGATTCGCAGGTGCTCGCCGTCGATCTCGGCATGGCCCGCGATCGGCACCTGGCATCCGCCATGCAGCGCCGCGTTCAAGGCCCGCTCGGCCGCGATCGCATCGCGTGCGTCGGCGTCGGCGAGCGGCGCGATCAGGGCTTCGATGCGCGCGTCGCCGCGCCGGCATTCGATGCCGATGATCCCCTGACCGATCGCCGGCAGCATGTCCCGCGTCGCGAAGCGATGCGTGACGCCGCGCTCGAGTGCGAGACGCTTCAGACCGGCGAACGCGAGCACGATGGCGTCGTACTCGCCGTTCGCGAGCCGCGCGAGCCGCGTGTTGACGTTGCCGCGCAGATCGCGCAAGTCGAGATCGGCGCGCAGGATGCGCAACTGACTGCGCCGGCGCAGGCTCGAGGTACCGACGATCGCGCCGTGCGGCAGGGATGCGAGATCGCGGCCATTGCGCGCCAGCAGGCAGTCGCGCGGATCTTCACGCGTGAGCACGCAGGCGATGTGGAGTCCGTCCGGCAACTCGACCGGCACGTCTTTCATCGAATGGACCGCGAGATCGGCGCGCCCTTCGAGCATCGCCTGTTCGAGTTCCTTGACGAACAGGCCTTTGCCGCCAATCTTCGCCAGGGGGGCGTCGAGGATTTTGTCGCCGGTCGTTTTCATCGCGACCAGTTCGACGGCGAGTCCGGGATGCAGGGCGACGAGGCGCTCGCGCACATGCTCGGCCTGCCACAGTGCGAGCTGGCTGCCGCGGGTCGCGATGCGCACGATGCCGCCAGACTCGTCGCGCCCGCTCATCGCCACGCTCACCCGGTGTTCTGTTGAAATCCGGCCGTATGCTAAGGTGTCGCCACATGTGGGGCAACCGGGAAGCACAAGTCCGATGACGGTCCGACTCGGCGTGATCATGGATCCGATCGGCGCGATCAATCCGAAGAAGGACACGACGCTCACGCTGCTGCTCGCGGCCCAGGCGCGGGGCTGGGAACTCCACTACTGCGAAATGCCCGATCTCACGCTGCGCGACGGACATGCCAGCGCCGCGATGCGGCCGCTGCGCGTGCATGATTCGATCGAGCACTGGTACGACTTCACCGGTGACGGCGGCCGCTGCGCGCTGTCGGAACTCGACGTGATCCTGATGCGCAAGGATCCGCCGTTCGACACCGAGTACATCTTCGCGACCTATCTGCTCGAACGCGCGCAGGCCGACGGGACGCTCGTCGTCAACGATCCACGCAGCCTGCGCGACGCCAACGAGAAGCTCTTCACCGCGTGGTTCGCCGATGTCTGCCCGCCGACGCTCGTTGCGCGGCGCCAGCACGAGATCCGCGCTTTTCTCGCCGAACACGGCGACATCGTCGTCAAGCCGCTCGACGGCATGGGCGGTTCGTCGATCTTCCGCGTCCGCGACGGAGATGCGAACACGAGCGTCATTCTCGAAACGATCACCGCCAACGAATCACGCTTCTGCATGGCGCAGCGCTACCTGCCGGAAATCCTCGACGGTGACAAGCGCATCCTGCTGATCGACGGCGAACCGGTGCCGTATGCGCTCGCGCGCATTCCGGCGCAGGGCGAACTGCGCGGAAATCTTGCCGCCGGCGGCCGTGGCGAAGGACGCGCGCTGACGCCACGCGATCGCGAAATCTGTGCCCGTGTCGGTCCGAGCCTGTCGGCGCGCGGCCTGCTGTTCGTCGGCCTGGACGTCATCGGCGAGCATCTCACCGAAATCAATGTCACGAGCCCGACCTGTGCACGCGAGCTCGAAGCGCAGTTCGATGTGCGCATCGGCGATGCGGTGATGCAGGCGATCGCGCGCAGGCTCGGCCACGCCACCTGAAGAGACCCCCGCCCGCATGAGCGCCGCGGCGCTACGCCCGCCCGTCGAATCGGCCGATCGATTCGCGTTGACCTTGTGTCTGGCGATCATCGTGCATGTGATGATCGTGCTCGGGGTGAGCTTTGCGCCCGAGCCTCGGCCCGCGCCGAAGCTCGAAGGGCTCGAGATCACGCTCGTCACGCAACGTTCACCGTCACCGCCGGAAGACGCCGACGCGCTGGCCCAGGCGAATCTGCGCGGTGGCGGCGAGCGCAACGAGGCCGTCCGGCCGGCGACTCCGGTGGCGACGCCGCTGGCGACACCGGCACCGGCGATCGCTGCCGCGCCACCGCCGTCCCCGCCGGTCCCGCGTCCGCCGCTGAATCCCGCCGTACCGCGCAAGCCGGCGCCCGAGCCACGGACGCCGACCGCGCTGGCGCCGCCGTCGCCGACACGTGCCGCGACGCCGCCGGCGCGACAGCATCAGCCACGGCCGACACCTGTCGCGGTCGCCGAAGCAAAGCCGGTGCCTGCGCCCGAGCCCGAACCCGCGTCTGCCGCCGAGTCCGCGGCCGAGGTCACCGAGTCCCTGGCGGCGCCCGCGACGCCAGCACTGCCGACGGCGGCCCAACTCATCACGCGTTCGTTTGCGCTGGCGAGTCTCGATGCCGAGCTCCAGCAGAAGCTCGAGACGCATGCGAAGCGGCCGCGCCAGAAATTCATTTCGGCGAATACGCAGGAATACCGCTATGCGGCCTACATGGAGGCCTGGCGTGCGAAGGTCGAGCGTATCGGCAACCTGAACTACCCCGACGAGGCGCGACAGAAGCAGTTGTCAGGCGCACTGCTGCTCGATGTCGCGCTGCGACCCGATGGCTCGGTCATCGAAATCCTCGTGCGCCGTTCATCGGGTCACAAGGTGCTCGACGATGCCGCCGTGCGCATCGTCGAACTCGCCGCGCCGTTCGCGCCGTTCCCGGACGACATCGCCCGCGAAATCGACGTCCTGCATGTCACGCGCACCTGGAAATTCCTGAACAACGCAGAATTCGCCGCACAATGATGCCGGTCAGGCGCGCCGGCAGTGGCGCGCTTGTAAGCCCTGGTCGGGCTGCCATACTAGCCACGAACCTGCGCGGAACATCATGCTGCTCGATTTGACCAACCAGTTCCTGATCGCGATGCCGACGCTCGAAGATCCGAACTTCGCGCGCACGGTGACGTATGTCTGCGCACACAACGAGGAAGGCGCGATGGGCATCGTGATCAACCGGCCGCTGAAGATCGAACTCGGTGAGGTGCTGTCGCAGATGCAGCTCGAGGCCAGCGATCCGGCGATCAATGCGCGGCCGGTGTACCAGGGCGGGCCGGTCCATCGCGATCGCGGTTTCATCCTGCATCGTCCGGCACAGGATTTCGGCTCGACGATCCGCGTCAGCGACGACATCGCGATTTCGACGTCGCGCGAAATCCTGAGCGCGATTTCGCGCGGCGAGGGTCCGGCCGACACGCTCGTCGCGCTCGGCTACGCCGGTTGGGGCGCAGGCCAGCTCGAACAGGAAATGCAGCAGAACGCCTGGTTGTCCGGCCCGGCCTGCGCCGACGTGATCTTTCACGCGCCGCCCGGCGAGCGCTGGGAACGCGCTGCCGCCCGACTCGGCATCGATCTCGGGCTGATGTCGTCGGACGTCGGCCACGCCTGACGCGGGACGGCGGCGTGCCGCGTACCGCGCTCGGCTTCGATTACGGCATGCGTCGGATCGGTGTGGCCGTCGGGCAGACCGTGACGCGCACGGCAAGCCCGCTCGCGACCTTGCCGGCGCGTGACGGTCAACCGGACTGGACGGCAGTGCGCAGGCTCATCGACACCTGGCAGCCCGATGTGCTGGTCGTCGGCCTGCCGACGACGGCGGACGGTTCGCCCCATGCGCTGGCCGCGCCGATCACGCGCTTCGCACGGCGTCTCGCCGGCCGCTTCGGGCTCGCGGTCGAGTTCGTCGACGAACGCCTGAGTTCACACGCCGCCGCCGCGCTCGCCTGCGACAGCCGCCACGGTGTCGATGCGCACGCGGCGGCCCTGATACTCGAAACATGGCTCGCGCCAAACGATGCGCGGGAGACGGAGTCCTGATGAAACCTGCGTACGATATCGATCTGCTGCTCGACGAGATGGCCGTTCACCTGCGCCGCATGCTGGACGCGGCGGAAATCCGCGAGCCGGCCATCGTCGGCATCCGCACCGGCGGAGTCTGGGTCGCCGAGCGCCTGCGCACGATGCTGCAAATCGAGGAACCGCTCGGCGAATTGAACATCGCCTTCTACCGCGACGACTTCAGCCGCATCGGCATCCATCCAACGGTCGAGCCGTCGAGTCTGCCGTTCGATGTCGACAATCGCGATCTCGTGCTCATCGACGACATACTGTACACCGGGCGGACGATCCGGGCGGCGATGAACGAAATCTTCGACTACGGCCGGCCGCGTTCGATCCGCCTCGCCGTGCTGTTCGATCGCAGCGGGCGCGAACTGCCGATCCAGGCCGATGTGGTCGGCGCGCATCTGAACTTGAAGCCGAGGGAGCATGCTAAACTCACCGGGCCCTCGCCGCTCAATCTCGAGATCCATCGCACCAAGTCGGCCTGATCGCAGGTTCGGCTCGCGCTGCGCGGCGATGCGGCTCGATCATCTGCGGAGTCTTCAGCGAGGAGCGACGATGGCGACGGCTGACATCCAGCTCGATGCCCACGGGCGGCTGCGACATTTCCTGGCGATCGAAGGGCTGCCGCGCGATCTCCTGATCCGCATTCTCGACAACGCGGAGCGTTTTGCACCGGTCGGTGATCGCGCGGTCAAGAAAGTGCCGCTGCTGCGCGGGAAGACCGTCGCGAACCTGTTCTTCGAGCCGAGCACGCGCACGCGCACGACCTTCGATCTCGCCGCCAAGCGGCTGTCTGCCGACGTGCTGAATCTGAACATCGAAGCGAGTTCGACCAAGAAGGGCGAATCGCTGGCCGACACCCTGCGCAACCTCGAAGCCATGCAGTGCGACATGTTCGTCGTGCGCCATCACGTCAGCGGCGCCGCGGACTTCATCGCACGCCAGGTCGCGCCGCACATCAGTGTCATCAACGGCGGCGACGGCCGCCACGAACACCCGACACAGGCGATGCTCGATGCCTTCACGATACGGCGGCTGAAGCAGCGCTTCGATAATCTGCGCATCGCGATCGTCGGCGACGTCGCCCATTCACGGGTCGCCCGCTCGAACATCCACGCGCTGCGGATACTCGGCGTACCGGATCTGCGCGTCGTCGGTCCGAAGACGCTGATTCCGCCCGGCATCGAGGTGATGGGCGTGACGGTGTGCGACGATCTCGAGGAAGGCATCGCCGGCTGCGACGTCGTCATCATGCTGCGCCTCCAGCAGGAGCGCATGCAGAGCGCGCTGCTGCCGAGCGCGCACGAGTATTTCCGCGAATACGGACTCACCGCGCAGCGCCTGAAAGGCGCGGCGAAGGATGCGATCGTGATGCATCCGGGTCCGATCAACCGGGGCGTCGAAATCGATTCCGAAGTGGCCGACGGCGCGCAGTCGGTGATCCTCCAGCAGGTGACGTTCGGCATTGCCGTGCGCATGGCGGTGATGTCGATGGCGATGGGCTCGCAGGCCCAGATCGGAGCGGCGTGATGCTCCGCTTGCGCAATGCGCGCGTGATCGATCCGGCGAGCGGCCACGACGGTATCAGCGACGTATGGATCGACGGCGGCCATGTCGCGGCCATCGGTCGTGCGCCGCGCGGTGCCGGCAAGGCAGAGGAAATCCTGCTCACGGGTCAGGTGCTGTGCCCCGGCTTCGTCGATCCGGGCGCGCACCTGCGCGAACCCGGTCACGAATACAAGGCGACGATCGCGAGCGAGGCGCGCGCCGCGGCGGCCGGTGGCTTCACGACGATCTGCTGCGTTCCGGACACCCAGCCCGTGCTCGACAACCCGTCGGTGATCGAGCACATCACGCAGCGCGCGGTGGCGGCGGGGGCCGCGCAGGTGGTGTGCCTCGGCGCGCTGACCGTGGGTCTCGACGGCGAAGTGCTGTCCGAGATGCATGCCCTGAAGGCGGCGGGCTGCGTCGGGGTGACGAACCTCGGGCGGGCGATCCTGGACACGACCGTGTTGAAACATGCGCTCGCCTATGCGGCGAGCGCGGAGCTGACGGTCTTCCTGCATCCCGAAGACTACTGGCTCGCACGTCAGGGCCACATGCACGAGGGGGCGGTCAGCACGCGACTCGGTGTGCCCGGCATTCCCCACGCGGCCGAAGTGATCGCCGTGCATCGCGATCTGACGCTGATCGGTGAAACCGGTGCGCGCGCGCACTTCTGCCGCCTGTCCGCGGCGGATTCGATCAAGCCGATTGCCGACGCGCGACGGCGCGGTCTTGCCGTGACGGCCGACGTCGATCTCGGTCACCTCTGCTTCACGGTCGACGACATCGGCGCCTTCGACGCCAACTTCCATGTCCGGCCGCCACTGCGCGACGCGCGTGATCGCGCGGCGCTGCGCAGGGCGGTGAAATC
>JADZCB010000402.1 GCA_020851775.1 Gammaproteobacteria bacterium | reverse complement strand
TTCGAGCGCCCGGGAGGCCGCGGGCGGGACGAGATGATCGGCAGCGGCGAACACGTTCAGGACCGGCATCGTGATGGCGCCGGGATCGACCGTCTTCCCGCCGATCGTGAGAACGCCTTTGACGAGCCGGTTGTCGCGATAGAACGCCTGCGCGAACTCGCGCAGCGCCGTGGCGGCGAGATCCGGACTGTCGAAAATCCATTGCTCCATGCGCATGAAGGTCGTGACGGCGGCGCGATCGTCGAGTTGATCGACGAGGCCGACGTATTTCTGCTGCATCAGCCGCAGCGGCTTGAGCATCAGGAACAGTCCGTTCAGCGCGTCCCCCGGCACATTGGCGATCCCGAGGAGATCGAGGTCGACGTGCCGCAGCCAGCGGCTCAGCATGTCTTCCGGCGTATGGAAATCGACCGGTGTTACCGTCGTCACGAGGTTGCGCACGCGCGCCGGATGCAGCGCCGTGTAGCACAGCGCGAACGTACCACCCTGGCAGATCCCCATCAGATTGATGCCGTGCCCACGGTCCAGCGCTTCGACGCAGGCGCCGAGATCGTGCTCGATGTAGTCCGCCAACGTACGGCCGCAGTCGAGGTTCGACGGATCCTCCCATTCGATCAGATGGACGTCGACGCCGCGATCGAGCAGGCCTTGCACGAGTGAACGCTCGCGTTCGAGATCGGCCATCGCCGGCCGGTTCACGAGCGCATAGACGATGAGCGTCGGCACGCGCTGCACGTCTTCGCGCAACGGGCGATAGCGGTAGAGCGTGGCCTTGCCGGCGCGGAAGATGCAGTCGCGCGCACTGGCGCCGGGCTTCGCCTCCGCTGCATCACGCAGGCTTGCCTGACCCCCCGCGAGTTTTTTCTCCCACGCCGCGACTTCGGCGCTCAATGCATCCCAGGACAGTTCGATCGCGGGCATCCGGCTGTTTCCCGATTCAGTGTCATTCGGACTCGTCGCGCCCGGTCATCCGCGCGATGTCGAACTCGCCCCGGCGCGGCGCGGCTTTGACCGTCGCCCGTTTGCCCGGACTCGCGCGTCGCGCGCGGTGCGGGGCCGCGGTGACGGTCGACGTCGCGCGTGGCGCGTCCGCACCCGGCTGCGCCGCACCGGCACGCGCTTCGAGATCGCGCAGGCGACGATCGATGGCGTCGAGTTCGGCGCGACCCGCGAATTCGAGGAGCCCTGCGACCGGCTGGATCAGTTCACGTACCGCGCGCCGCAACGCGAGCAGTGCGTTGACGCTGGTGCCGAAAGCGCGCGCGTACTCCTCGGTCATCGCGGTCTCGTGCCATGCGGTCTCGATGCCGTCGATGAAGAAATCGTACAGATCGCGCAGGTTCGTGATCGCAGGCCCCGGCCTGTCGAGGGCGCTGGCGCAGCGCAGGCATCCCGCGCGCAGCGCGCGCCACTGCAGCATGCGCAACTGCGCGCCGGCCTCAGGTTCCGCGACCAGCGCATGCCAGCAGCGCTGCAGACGCATCTGCCAGTCCCGCGTGAGGCCGAGCGCCGGCCGGTCGACGAAGCCACGCTCGAACCCGGACGGCGGCAACCCCGTCGTGACGTCACCGGCGACGAGCATCTGCGCCGCGATCAGCCCGTCGAGACTGCGCATGAAGCTCTCGAGCAACGCCTTCATCGCCGTCGCAACGTCGACCTTGCGTCGGCGGCTCGCGCGCAACTGCCTGGCCTGCTCCCCGAGCAGTTCACCGAAGAGCGCGAACGACTGCCATGGTGCGGCGGTCGACGCCGATTCGGTGTTCGCGGCTGATACGGCGTCGCCAAGGCGCTCGGCGAAATGCTGGAACGACGCGAACGGCAGCGGCAGATCACCGCCGAAGCAGTGGGCGAAGAATCGCTGCTGCATCTGTTCCCAGTCGCTGCCTGCGGTGTCGTCACCCGCAGCGCGTTCGTCGGTGGCCATCGTCCGTCTCCTTCCCTCGCGCGCGCCTGCTAGCGCACGGCCCGATGCGCCAGCAGATCGTCGACCACGGCGGGATCGGCGAGCGTGCTCGTATCACCGAGGCTGTCGACTTCGTTCGCGGCAATCTTGCGCAGGATGCGCCGCATGATCTTGCCGGAGCGCGTCTTCGGCAGACCGGGCGCCCACTGGATGACGTCCGGGGATGCGATCGCGCCGATTTCGCCGCGTACGTGCTCGACGAGTTCCCTGCGCAGCGCCTCGCTGGGTTCGATGCCGCTCATCAGCGTGACGTAGGCATAGATGCCCTGGCCCTTGATGTCGTGCGGATAGCCGACCACGGCCGCTTCCGACACGGCCTTGTGCAGCACCAGCGCGCTCTCGACTTCCGCCGTGCCCATGCGATGTCCGGACACGTTGATGACATCGTCGATGCGCCCGGTGATCCAGTAGTAGCCGTCGGCGTCGCGGCGCGCGCCGTCGCCGGTGAAGTAGACACCGGGAAACATCCGGAAATAGGTGTCCTTGAAGCGTTCGTGATCGCCGTAGACCGTGCGCATCTGGCCCGGCCACGAGCGCTTGATGACGAGCGCCCCCTCGGCCGCGCCGTGCAGTTCATTGCCCTTCTCGTCGAGCAGCGCGGGCTCGATGCCGAAGAACGGCAGTGTCGCCGAGCCCGGTTTCAGCGCGCGCGCGCCGGGCAGCGGCGTGATCAGAATGCCGCCGGTTTCCGTCTGCCACCACGTATCGACGACCGGGCAGCGTTCGTCGCCGACGGTCCGGTAATACCACTCCCATGCTTCCGGATTGATCGGCTCGCCGACCGAACCGAGCAGGCGCAGCGACGCCCGGCTCGTCCGCTTCACCGGCTCGTCGCCCTGCCCCATCAGCGCACGGATCGCCGTGGGTGCGGTGTAGAAAGTGTTGACCTTGTGCTTGTCGATGACCTGCCAGAAGCGGCCGCCGTCGGGCCACGTCGGCACGCCCTCGAACATCAAGGTCGTCGCACCATTCGCCAGCGGGCCGTAGACGATGTACGTATGCCCCGTCACCCAGCCGACGTCCGCCGTGCACCAGTAGATGTCGCCATCGCGGTAGTCGAATACATAGCGGTGCGTCATCGCCGCGAACAGCAGATAACCACCGCTCGTGTGCAAGACGCCTTTCGGTTTGCCGGTCGAGCCCGAGGTGTAGAGGATGAAGAGCGGGTGCTCGGCATCGACGACCTCGGGCGGGCATTCGGCACTCGCCGCGGCCGTCGCTTCGTGGTACCAGACATCGCGGCCGCCGTGCCAGGCGATCGCGCCGCCGGTGCGGCGGACGACGAACACGGTATGGACATCGGGGCAGTGTTCGAGTGCGCGATCGGTGTTCGCTTTCAGCGGCACGCTGCGGCCGCCACGCAGGCCTTCGTCGGCGGTGATGACGACGCGGCAATCGGCATCCAGGATGCGGTCCTTCATCGCTTCCGGCGAGAAGCCGCCGAAGACGACGGAATGCACGGCGCCGATCCGCGCACAGGCGAGCATCGCGACTGCGGCTTCCGGAATCATCGGCATGTAGATCGACACGCGATCGCCCGGTTTCACACCGCGCGCCTTCAACGCATTCGCAAAGCGGCAGGTCGCTTCGTGCAATTCACGGTAGGTGACGCCGCGTTGCTCCTCGGGGCTGTCGCCCTCCCACAGGATCGCGATCTGATCGCCGCGGGTCGCGAGATGCCGATCGACGCAGTTCCAGGCGACGTTGAGACGAGCTCCCTCGAACCAGCGGATGTCGACCGCATCGAAGTCCCAGTTCGACACGCGATCCCATTTCCGATCCCAGGTCAGGAAGCGTTCGGCCTGCGCGGCCCAGAAGGCATCCGAATCCTCGAGCGAGGCGCGATACATCGCCTCGTACTTCGCACTGTCGATGTACGTGCGGGCCAGCGCGTCGGGCTTGATCGGATACACCGTTTCCGCGGTCATTGAGCTTCCCTCTTCGTCTCTGTTGCACCCCGTGCGCGGGTCGGCCCGAGTATAGCCAAGCGCGTCCATGGAGGCACCGACGCGCTGCGATTGCGCGGCGGGGCACGCCGCCCGTATGGTGGCGGCCGGCCCGTCTGTGGAGAATGTCAATGTCGTCCCTCGAACTCGCGACCGCCCGCCACGCCGTCGCGGATGCCTGCGCCGTGACGCGCACGGTCCAACAGCGCCTCGGCGCGCTCCAGGCTCTCACCAAGGATGATCGCTCGCCGGTGACCGTCGCCGACTACGCTGCGCAAGCGGTCATCGGCCTGCGCCTCGGCGCCGCGTTCGGCAGCTTCGCGATGATCGGTGAGGAATCGGCGGCCGCGCTGCGCGCCCAGGCGGGCGGCGAACTCGCCCGCGCGGTCGCGGACGCCGTGCGCACCGTGTGTCCGGGCGTGTCCGACGCCGCCGTACTCGATGCGATCGACTGCGGCGATCACGATCCGGCGCAGGCCACCGCGATTCGGCGCTACTGGACGCTCGATCCCGTCGATGGCACCAAGGGCTTTCTGCGCGGCGGGCAATACGCCGTGTCGCTCGCGCTGATCGAGGACGGCACGGTGACGCTCGGCGTGCTCGGCTGTCCGAATCTCGGCGCCGACGAAACACGCGCCTTCGACGATCCCGATCCCGTCGGCACGCTGTTCCATGCGCAGCGCGGCGGCGGTGCGTGGTGCGGGCCGGCGAACGATCCCGCCGCTCCGGCGACGCGTATCGCGATCGGTACCGGCCGCGTGCTGCGCGACATGCGCGTGTGCGAGTCGGTGGAGTCCGGCCATTCGCGTCACGATTTCACGTCGCGGATCGTCGCCCACCTCGAGGCGCGCGGCATGCCTGCGCGCCTCGACAGCCAGGCCAAGTACGCCGTCGTTGCGCGCGGTCAGGCCGACGCGTATCTGCGACTGCCGACGAGTTACGGCTACGTCGAGAAAATCTGGGATCACGCCGCGGGCAAGATCGTCGCCGAGGAAGCGGGCGCGATCGTCACCGACATCGAAGGCAAGCCGCTCGACTTCGCCCACGGCGCGACGCTGACGCAGAACCGCGGCGTGGTCTGCGCGACGCCGGCCTTTCATGCCGCGATCATCGCTGCGATCGACGCGCTGATGCCCTGAGCGCATGCGCGCGACGCGCGTCCCACTGCTGCTCCGCACCCCCGGAACGAGGGATGCGGGCCGACGGCAATTCATCGATTTTGACGTCGTTCCCTGGCGATCGCAGGCTGGCGCCGGGAACGAAACGGGAAACCACCCCGCGCGTGCGTGCCGGCCACTTGCACGAGGCATCACGCGGCCCATGCACGACGACGCGCATCGGAGTCTGTTTCGCGCAGAGGAAGCGATCGATGGATTCCCGCCCCATGAAGCCGCCGTATCGCGTGCTCCTCGTCGACGATCACAAGTTCGTCTGCGAAATGCTGGCCCATAAGCTCGCCGTCGATCGCAGCATCGAAATCGTCGGTATCGCGAACCATGGCGCGACCGCCATCGACATCGTTCGCAGCCGTGACGTCGACATCGCCCTGCTCGACATGGCGCTGGAACAAGAGGACGGGCTGGGTATCGCGCGGCAGTTGCTGGCGGCGCAGCCGGAGCTTCGAATCATCGGCCTGTCGACGTACGACCACAGCCACTATCCTACCGCCCTGCTCGAACTCGGCGGCATGGGTTTCCTCACCAAGCGCGCGTCGGCTCGCGATATCGGCGACGCGGTACGGCGAGTGGCCGCCGGCGACATGGCGGTGAGTGCGGAGATCGCGGTCTTCCTCGCCACCCAGAGTTGCCTCAATCCGATCGAACGCCTGCGGCAGCTCACCGTGAAGGAAGTCGAGGTGCTCGGCAGAGTGGCGTCCGGCCTCCCGGTGAAGGACATCGCGCGCGTGCTCAGCCTGACCGAGAAGACGGTACAGGGTCACCGCAACAGACTGCGCAAAAAACTTGGTGCCCGCACCGACGTCGAGCTGTGCCTGCTGGCCCTGCAAGTCGGTCTCATCGATCTCCACCACTCGCTGCCGCCCGGCAACTGAGCGCCGGCTGCGCCGTCATTGCTCATCAGGATCGGGGCCAGACGATCCACGCGACATAGACGCCGCAGGCGACGAGCGTCAGCCCGCCCCAGATCTGGAGCCAGCGCTGGCGGCCGTAGATCCCGATCGCCACCAGGACCGTGCCGACGATGAACGTCAGCCACACGGTCAGCGTCACGAAATCGTCGGTCAGCGGAACCTGCGCCCCGATGTGTTCGGGCAACTGCCCGTCACGATAGCGCACGGCGGATCAGGGCGCGTAGGCCATCACTTCGATTTCGACCAGCGCGCCGGGCAGCACGAGCCCGCACACGACCGTGGCCCGGACCGGTGGCAGCAACGGGAAATGTTCGGCATAGACCGCATTGAAGTGCGCAAAGTCGTCACGGTTGACGAGCCATACCGTCGACTTGACGACTTGATCGAGCGTACATCCCGCCTCGCGCAGCACTTCACTCACATTGGCGAGGCACTGCCGTGTCTGGGTCTCGATGTCCGCGCCCGCGAGATGGCCGTGCGCGTCGAGACCGAGCTGCCCCGACAGCATCACGAAGTCGCCCGCGCGCACCGCTTTCGACAGCGGCAGACACTTGCCGTCCGCGAGCTTCAATTGTCCGCCGATGATTTTATGTGCCATTCCTGTCTCCCTTCCTGTTGCGGGCCTGCAGTCGAGATGAATACGATGTGGTGCGGATCGGCACAAGTCCAGCACTGCCACTGCTACCCGCCGGTCGTCGTCTCAGTGGGTGGCCCGACGCACGCGGGCGACGCCGAGCGTCAGCGCCGGCAGCGTGAAGACCGCTAGAAAACACCAGGCGAGCGTTCCGTAGCCACGTGCAATGAGATCGACGATCCCCGCACGGGCCAGCGCGATGCTCGCCGCGAACGCGCAACCGGCCACCGCGGCGTGCGCCCACGGGGGCAGCGGCTTCGCGCGGCGTTCGGCACTCCAGGCGTCGAGCCGCTCATTGAGCCCCTGCAACACGCCGACACCGGTCTGCACGATGGTAACGAACAGCAGACCGACGTACACCCACAGCAAGGCCCGGGTCCCGAACGTGGCGATCATCGTGTACGCGGGCAAAGGCTCGGCGACGATGGCCGGATAGCGGGCGAGAAAGCTCAGATGCAGCACCAGCGCGGGCAGGATGCCGGCGAACGCGGCCACGGCCGCCGAGCCGAGCGCCTCGCGCCGCGTGCGAATGGCAGTCGTCGCATACAGCAGCACCGGCACGAGCGCGCTGTTGTAGAGCACGAACTTCAATCCGCTGATCCACCAGCCCGACTCGACGCCCGCGCCGGTGACCGCGCGCAGCACGCTGCTGCCGGCCTGTGTCGCGACCAGCGCACCGTAGCCGAGAAGACCGGCACTCAAGGCGATGGCGCCGGCGGTCAAGGTGGCCTCGACGAGGCGACGGCCGAAAAAATTGCTGACGACGACGGCGACCATCACGACCGCAGTGCCGGTATGCGCGTCGATGCCGAAGGTGTTTTCGAGAGTCAGCCCGGCGGCCGAGCCCGTCACGGCGAGCACGATCACGAGCAGGAGGACGAAACAGATCTCGTAGGCCGGCCACCAGCGGCCGAGGAGTTCGCGCACGAAGCTGCGGTAGTCGTAGACACGGAACACGCGTGCGAACTCGAAGCAGGCGCCGAGCACCACTGCGAACCCCAGCATCACCAGCGCGATCGCGAGCAGGCCGCCGTGCGGCCCGTATTGCGTCATGAACTCGGCGACCTCGCGACCGGTGCCGTAGGCACCGCCGACGATCACCGACTGGAACACACCCGCCGGCACCAGCCATACAGCGATGCGACGGCGCCAATCCACGCTCATGCCTTCAGTACCCCCTGTCCGCGCCGTCCACGCATGCTGCCCCCCGTCGTCGCGGCATTCTAAAGAGCCGGGGACAAATATCGATCCCTCGTCGCGGCCACGCCTGGCGACCTCCGGTCGCGCCGCCGCGCCGCGTTGACTTCACGGGCCCGCTTGGTCAGGCTTGCCCCGCCGCGGGGCGCCCGGGCAGAACAGCGTTCCCACCGGCGGCATCGACGCCGTTCGATCTCCCAGCACCGCGGAGGTATCCATGTCGCAGTCGCCGTCCATCCTGAGCAAGGAACGCATCGTCGCGCGTCCCGGGTTCAACCGCTGGCTGATCGCACCGGCCGCGCTCGGCATCCATCTCTGCATCGGCTCGGTCTACGCGTGGAGTCTGTTCAACCCGGCGCTGATCAAGCGCATCGGCGTCGTCGCCAGCGCGGCGGACGACTGGACATTGAAGCAGGTCGTGTGGGTGTTCACCGTCGCGATCGTCTGCCTCGGTCTCTCGGCGGCCGTAGCCGGCAAGTGGCTCGAGCAGGTCGGACCGCGCACGGTCGGCGTCGTCGCGGCCGCGTGCTGGGTCGGCGGCTTCGTGCTCGGCGGCATCGGCATCGTCACCGGTCAGCTCTGGCTGCTCTACATCGGATACGGCGTCGTCGGCGGTTGCGGGCTCGGGCTCGGCTACGTCTCCCCTGTCAGCACCTTGATCCGCTGGTTTCCCGATCGCCGCGGCATGGCGACCGGCATCGCGATCATGGGCTTCGGCGGCGGTGCGATGCTCGCGCAGCCGATGATCGAAGGCTTCATCCGTCATTACCACGAACTGCCGACCTACGTCGGCGCCACGGCCGATGTCGCGCTCGTCACCGAGGCCGGCCGCCGCTACGTCGAACGCGACGGCCAGCGGCAGGAGGTCGTCGTCGTCGGTCCGAACGACGTCGCGGCGATGATCACGCGGGGTCCAGAGGGCGTGTACCTCGTGGGTACCGGTAGTGTCGGCGTCGCCGAAACCTTTTTCACGCTGGCGGCAATCTATCTCGTCGTGATGCTCGGCGCGGCTTTTCTATATCGCGTCCCGCCACCGGGCTGGCAACCGCCCGGCTGGGTCCCGCCACCGGAGGATGACGGCCACGGCCGGATGATCACACGCCATCACGTCGACATCGACGAGGCGCTGAAGACACCGCAGTTCTTCCAGCTCTGGGTCATGCTGTGCTTCAACGTCACCGCCGGCATCGGTGTGCTGGCCGTCGCGAAGACGATGATGACGGAAATCTTCGGTACCACGCTGCCGACGATCGTCGATTCGGCGTTCGCCGCGACTTACGTGCTGATGATCAGCCTGTTCAACATGCTCGGCCGTTTCGGCTGGGCGTGTGCATCCGACTGGCTGGGCCGCAAACGCACCTACTACATCTTCTTCGGCCTCGGCATCGTGCTGTACTGCGCGATTCCGTACTTCGCCGCGCAGGTCAGCATCGCGCCGGCGCTACTCTGGCTCGTGCTGTTCTACGCGACGACGATGCTGATCTTCACGATGTACGGCGGCGGCTTCGCGACGATCCCGGCCTATCTCGCCGATCTCTTCGGCACGCGCTTCGTCGGCGGCATCCATGGACGGCTGCTGACGGCCTGGAGCACCGCGGGCGTGCTCGGACCTCTCGCGATCACCTCGCTGCGCGAGCATGCGACGAGCAAGGCGATTGCCGGTCTCGTCGAGCGGATCGATCCCCGGCGTTTCGAGGCGGCCTTCGGCGCCGGCGTCGCGGAACTCGAGCGGCTGGTCGACGCAAAGACCGTGACGATTGCGAAACTGATGGAAATCGCGCCGGCCGGCACCATCGACCCGACGCCCTCGCTCTACAATACGACCATGTACCTGATGGCCGGCCTGCTGCTCATCGCGCTGATCGCCAACGCGCTGATGCGCCCGGTTGCACCGAGACACCACATGCCCGGCTGATTGCGCGGCGCGGAGAAGCACGATGTCGTCATCCCTGTTCATGAGCGCGGAAGAGTATCGCGAGTCGCTGCGCCAGTACCGGCCACGGGTTTTCGTCGATGGCACACGTGTCGCGAGCGTCGCCGACGAACCGCGGCTGTTGCCCGGCATCAACGCGGTCGGCGTCACGTACGACTACGCACGTGATCCGCAACATCAGGCGGTCGCACGCGCCGACGCCGAACGCAGCGGCCACGAGATCAATCGCTTCCTGCACATCGTGCGCACGCCCGAGGACCTGCTCGCGAAGCTCGAGTACGTCCGACTCGTGTGTCAGGAAACGGGCTGCGCGATGCGCTACCTGACGATGGACGGCCTGAACGCCCTGTACCAGACGACGTACCGGCTCGACGCCGCCGGCGGCGGCGACTACCACGCCCGTTTCCTCACGTGGCTCGACGAAGTGCAGGCGCGCGATCTGACGGTCGGGATCGCGATGACCGACGCCAAGGGCGATCGCAGCCGGCGGCCGCACCAGCAGCCGAACCCCGACGCCTACGTCCATGTCGTCGAACGTCGTGCGGACGGCGTCGTCATTTCCGGTACCAAGGCCATCGTCACCTCCGCACCGTACGTGCACGAACTGATGGTGCTGCCTGGTCGCGCAATGGCCCCCGCAGACGCTGCCTTTGCGATCGCGTGCGCCGTACCGATCGATGCCGAGGGTCTGACCATCGTCGCGCGGCCTGCGGGTCGCCCCGGTGAACCGCGGGCCGTCTTCAGCGGCCGTTACGGCCAGACGACCGGCGTATGCCATTTCGATCGCGTGTTCGTGCCGTGGTCACGCGTGTTCCTGTGCGGCGAGTACGCGGATTCCGATTTCCTGACGCGCTCGTACGCGACCCATCATCGCCACACCTGCATCGCCGCGCGTGCCGGCTTCGGCGATCTGCTGATCGGTGCCGGTGCGCTGATGATCGACGCCAACGGCCTCGATCCCGAACGCCATCCTCATCTGCGTGACGCGCTCGTCGAACTCATCAAGATGGTCGAGGCGTTCTATGCCTGTGGCGTCGCCGCGTCGGTCTACGCGACGCGCGATCCGGCAGGCAACCTGGAGCCCGAAGCAGTGTTCTCGAACATCGGCAAGCTGCTGCTGTCGACGCAGATCTACGACATGCACCGCCTCGCGCACCAGGTCTCGGGCGGGCTCATCGTGGCGCTGCCGGGACCGGAGGATGAGCACAATCCGGAAACGCGCGCCGATCTCGCTGCCGTGCTCGCCGGTCGCGCGGAATTC
>JADZCB010000401.1 GCA_020851775.1 Gammaproteobacteria bacterium | reverse complement strand
TCGCCCCATTGATCGACACCCCGGAACAGCGTCGCCGGCCACTGGCTGGTGCCGCCGATGCACATGATGTCGCGGCGCATGTCGGCGTCCGGATAGATCATCTTCGACAGCACGTTGTAGGCCGGGTACAGGGAAATCTCCATCGACTGGATCGGCGCCGTCGACACCGACGCCGGAAAGTTCGCGCAGTTCAGCGTGCCCGGGGTCGGATCGAACTCGATATGGCGCAGTGCGCCGCCGACGGCGAAGTACTGATCCCAGCACAGCAGTTCGGTCACTGCGACCATGATCGCGCCACGCCAGCCGGAATAGGTCGCATTCATCGCGCCTTCCTGATCGGCCGTCCCGTCATTGGTGAAGATCAGCCTGTCACCCGCCTTGCGGAGCTGGAGCTGTACGCGATGCGTGCGACGGTCGCCGGGGCGACAGGCTTCGATGTACGTCCGGTCCTGCCACACGCCATCGGGCAGGCGTTTCATCTTCTCGAGGAAGGACGTCTCCGAGTTGTCGATGATCCGCTTCATCACACCCTTGACGGTCCGCGGTCCATAGCGCCGGATCAGTTCGAGGACGCGATTGCGGGCCGTCGTGTTGCCCGCCATCTGCGCGCGGAAATCGAGCGCGACGAGCTGCGGCTTGCGCGAGGCGCGCAGGTAGACGGCCTCGATGTCGCGCCGGATTTCGCCGCCTTCGATGATCTTGATCGGCGGCAGCATGATGCCTTCGTCGTACGCGCTCTCTGCCGAGGGACAGAAGCTGCCCGGCGTGATACCGCCGATGTCGTACTGATGCAGGCAGTTGGTGACCCAGCAGAAGAGTTCGCCTTCCCAGAACACCGGGCACAGCAGCATCACGTCCTGCTGATGCGCGGCGCCGACCCAGGGATCGTTGGCGAGAAACATGTCGCCGTCGTGGATGCCGGGGTTGTCGCTGCGGAACTCGAGCGTCCATTTCACCTGGGTGTCGGTGACGCCGGACATGTACTGCATGTACGGACCGAAATAGACGAACTCGGCATCTTCGGTCAGCAGCGACGGATTGAGATCCAGCGCGTACATCGCGACCGGTGAACCCGACAGGCGCTGAATCGTCGCCCCGTGTTCTTCGTTGATCTGCCAGAGATTGTGGCGGACGACCTCGTAGGTGATCGGATCGACGTCCTGATCCCAGTCGCGGTGGAGCTTCAGTTTCGGCGAGATCCTGAGCTGACGTGGCGGCACGTAGGGGTGGTTGACGCCATCGAAGTCGACGCCGGTGATTTCGCTGATGCGGGGCATGGTCGTTCTCCTCAGCGCTGCACGCCGGTGTCGATGACGAAATTGCGCAGCGCGTCGACTGCGACGCGCTGGCCGGGATGCACGACGATCGAGGTCGTCGTCGTCTCGATGACGCAGGGGCCTTCGAGCGCGTTGCCGGGCAGGAGCCGGTAGCCGTCGTAGATCGGTGTCGGCGCGCGCTTCTTCCACTCGGCCCAGTAGATCTCGCGTTCGCCGGTCCGTGCGCCGGCTGCCACTTCTTTCGTCAGCGTGTCGGCGGCGACGAGATTCGGCTTGCGCGCCGTCGCGCTCGCCCGCACGCGGAACGTCACGCACTCGAGACGCGCACCGGGCAGCGACGCGCCACGGCCATAGAGCTGTTCGTAGCGGGCGACGAAGCGCGCACGCAGATCGTCGAGATCGCCATCCGCGAGTGCCGCCTTGTCGAGTTCGACCTCGACTTCGTTGATCTGGCCGCGATGACGCATGTCGATCGAGTAACGGAACGTCTGCCGGGCGGCAAGAATGCCGTCTTCCTCGAGCTGGGCGCGGCCTTTCGCCGCGAGCTCGGCCAGCACGGCGTTGATCTTCTCGACGTCGAACGGCGAAGACATGATCCGCACCTGCTCGTTGACATGCAGCGTGTCGGCCGACGCCGCACCGAAGGCGCACCAGGTCGACGCCGTGTCGCCTTGCGGCACGATCACGCGCCGGATCCCGGCTTCGCGGGCGGTGACGGTCATGTGCACGGGCCCGGCGCCGCCGAACGCGAAGAGCACGAATTCGCGCGGATCGAGGCCTTTCTGGATCGTCGCCTTGCGCACCAGATCGGCCATCTGGAATTCCGCAATCTGCGCGACACCGCTCGCGAGTTCGTAGAGGCCCATGCCGAGTTCGTCGGCAAGTGACTGCAGCCCGCGTGTCGCGGCAGCCTTGTCGAGCTTCATCGTGCCACCGGCGAAGTTGTCGGCATCGAGATAGCCGAGCACGACGTCGGCATCGGTCGTCGTCGGCACGTCGCCGCCGCGGCCATAGCAGATCGGTCCCGGCACGGCGCCGGCGCTCTGCGGGCCGACCTTCAACGTGCGTGTGGTCTTGTCGATCCACACCTTGCTGCCGCCGCCGGTGCCCATCGTCTGCACGTCGACCTTCGGCAGGAAGTATTCATACTGATGGACGAGGCTCTTGTAGGAGACGACCGCCCGCGCGTCGTGGATGACGCCGACGTCGAACGACGTGCCGCCCATGTCGGTCGTGATGATGTGCTTCTCGTGCATCACCTGGCCGAGATACAGCGAGCCCGTCACGCCGGATACGGGGCCGGAGTCGAGCGTCAGCAGCGGCGCTTCGCGCGCCTTGCGCACCGATATCGTGCCGCCCGCGCATTGCGTGATCTGCAGCGGAGGCCTGTAGCCCATGTCCTTCAAGCGCTGGTCGAGATTCGTCACGTAATGGACCGTCAACGGCCCGATGTAGGCATTCAGCGCAACCGCCGTCGTGCGCTCGTATTCACCCCATTTCGGGGCCAGTTCGTGCGAGCAGGTGACATAGAGGTGTGGCGCCATGTCGGCCGCAATCTCCTTCACCCGCTTCTCGTGCTCCGGTGCGAGGAAAGACCACAGGAAACACACGGCAAGCGCTTCGACGCCGCTGTCGAGCAGCTCGCGGATGGCCAGACGGACTTCGTCCTCGTTCAGGTCCACGACGACCTTGCCGAAGCAGTCGACGCGCTCGGACACACCGCGGATCAGCCGCTTCGGGATGATCGGATCGGGTTTGCTGCTCTCCGGAATGTGTACGATCAGCTTGATGTCCTGACCCGACAAGCCGCGCGAACCGCGCATGATGTGAATGACATCATTGTGGCCGCGCGTCGTGATGAGGCCGACCTTCGCGCCGCGTCGCTGGATGATTGCATTCGTGCCGGCCGTCGTGCCGTGCGCGAGCATCGTGATCGATTGCAGCAGTTGCGGCAGGTCGAGATCGATGCGCTCGCCGGCGCG
>JADZCB010000400.1 GCA_020851775.1 Gammaproteobacteria bacterium | reverse complement strand
CTGCCAATCCGGCGTCCAGAGGCGCGAGATTGCGGAGAAAGCTGCCCCATCGACGAGAAGGAAGACGTGAACATCACCGTTTCAATCAGAGCGTCGCTTCTGGCGTGTTGATCAGACCTTCCCTAGGCCGGTTATATGCCGGCGGCGTACTGAATTCGTCGCGCTGACTGCCTTTCTTCCCGGTGTACGGGTTGCTGCCGTAGACGCTATTCCGGGCACCGAAATTGTCGAATCGCTGCTGATTCGGCGGCGAGCGATAGTGGCCCTGAACGTAGGTGCCGTCCTTGCGGACATAGGGTCGAACGGACTTTGTGCCGGCCGCCGACACTTCCATCGCGAATACCGCCAGCAGCAACATCAAGGCGAGCTTCATGGGACATCCTCCACACTTTCTGAAATGTTGCGGCCGGGACGGTCGGTGCGCAAGCTGGGGCCGCGCGAGGCTGCCCCAATTCGTTTCGCGCCAGCACTCGTCCCGGACGCGTCCCACAGCGCCGCCGGACCTGCAATGCTTCCCGAGGTATGGAGAGCTTCGAGCAGTGCCAGCAGTTCGCTGGCGCATCGTTCGTTGATCGCATCGTGATCCATGCGCGGGATCGTGCGCCGGCTCGGCGACCGGCGGTATCGGCCGGGCGTCTTAGGACGGATGGCGGGGCGCAAGAACGAGGGGTAGCAGGCGTCCGAGCGGGGTAACTTTGGGGGTAATTCGTCGGCCGACCTCGCGGAATAGCCAGTATTCATGCGGGTTTCGGCGGATTGTTCGGTAGAAGCACGGCCTACCAACACTCTCGTGAAGCACATCCAGGGCTTGGCAGCGATGCCAGGCCCTTCGTGTTTGTCGGCCACGATCAGGGCCGCGTCGACGGCACCGCCCGCCCGACGAACGGCCCCGCGCATGCCCCGAGCCCACCGGGCCGGCGGCCATATACTCGACCTGCACCGGGCCCGTCGCGCGCCCGGAATGGGGAGAGCGAGCAATGAACAAATCCATGATTGCGGGAGCCGTCCTCGGCGGTGCGGCAGTCCTGTCGGTCGGCGCCGTCGCGGGCTACAAGTCCTTCACGGCCCCGTCGTACGCCGAGGTGGTCGACGTGAAGCCGGTCAGGCACGTCGAGAAGCGGCGCGAGGAAGAGTGCGCGATGGTGCCGGTCACGCGCCGTCGCGAGGTGAAGGACGAGAACCGGATCGTCGGCACCGCAGTGGGTGCGGTCGTCGGCGGCGTCATCGGGCACCAGATCGGCGGCGGGCGGGGCAAGGACCTTGCGACGGTCGCGGGCGCGGTCGGTGGCGGCTACGCCGGCAATCGCGTCCAGCAGGGCATGCAGGATCGCGACACGTATACGACGGAAGAGCGGCGCTGCAAGACGGTCGAGCGGCCGATCGAGCGCGTGGTCGGCTACGACGTGCGCTACACGCTGAATGGCCGGACCGACACGGTGCGCATGAACCACGAGCCCGGGGACAAGATCCCCGTCAAGGACGGCAAGCTCGTCCTCGACGCACCGACGGCGAAGCCGGCCGGCAAGAGCTGACGGTCGCGGCGCCGTCCCGGAGCGCTCGCGCGCGCTGTTGCCGGACCGCATGACTGGTACCTGCTCGCTGCGTGGACGCTGCGGGCACGCGCAGCGCAACGACAGTCTACGGCCTGCGGCACGGTCGCGCGCCGGCGCCGCGGTTGCAATCCGGGCGGGCTTTCGCTACAACGAACGACCGCCGCGGCAGCTGACTCGTCGGCGTACGCCGCTGCGTCGCCGCTTGCGGATTTCGGAGAGCCGCGTCGATGACTGAACTCTGGCTGTTCCTGCACTTCGTCGCCGTCGTCGTCTGGATCGGCGGCATGGTGTTCGCGCACTTCTGCCTGCGCCCGGCAGCACTCGCGACGCTGCAGCCGCCGCAGCGCCTGCCGCTGATGGCCGCGGCGCTCGGGCGGTTCTTCGCGCTGGTGGGCGGCTCGCTGGTGCTGCTCTGGGGCAGCGGGCTGGCGATGTTCGCCGGGATGACGAACTCGGGCGGCAAGCCGCCGATGTCGTGGAACCTGATGGCGGCGATCGCCGCAGCGATGACACTGGTGTTCGTCTGGATCGCGCTGAAGCTGCACCCGAGGATGCGCGCTGCCGTCGCTGCGTCCGAGTGGCCCGGGGCCGCCGCCGCGCTCGATTCGATCCGCCGCCTCGTCGTGCTGAACCTCGCGCTGGGCTTCCTGACGATCGCGGTCGCGACGCTCGGCCGGATGGCGAACTGATCGCCGTTCGAAGGCACCGGGTGCGCGCCGTTCCGCGCTAGAGCTGGAACCCCACCGAGCGCACGACGCCTTCCAGCACGTCGCGCCCCCACGACGGCGCGTGCGCCTCGTACGCGCCCGACTGCTGCGCCTGCGCATCGATCCACGCGGCGAGCCACCCGATCTCGTCGGGGCCGTAGAACGCCGTCATCAGTTCGAAGTTCACGAACAGGCTGCGCCCGTCCAGGTTCGCCGAGCCGCACAGCGCGAGTTGCCGGTCGACGACGACCGCCTTCGCATGGAGCATCGCGGGAAACATCAGCACTTGCGCGCCCGCCGCGGCCAGCGCGCGCAGCGCGCGCTCCCTCGCCCAATCGGCCATCCAGTGGTTCGAGCGCTGCGGCACGACGAGCGTCAGGCGCACGCCGCGCCGGCATGCGATGCACCAGGCCGCGAGCAGTGCGTCGTCGGGAATGAAGTACGGCGTGACCGCCAGGATCCGCTCGCGCGCGTGGTAGGCCGACGCGAGGAGCAGCGCGTGCACGGTATCGTCGGCATGGTCGGGTCCGCTCGGCACCAGTTGCGCGCCGGGCCCGCAGTCGACCCCCGCCGGCGGCACTGTGGCCCGCGCGGCGCGAGGCGACTTGCCCCAGGCTGCGGCCCAGTCGTGATCGAAGGTCTCGTGTGCCTGCACCGCCAGCGGCCCGCGCACGACGAAGCTCAGGTCACGCCACGCCGGCCGCCCTGGCGCATCGACGAAATATTCGGCCGCCAGGTTGCGCCCGCCGCTCCAGACCGACTCGCCGTCGACCGCGACGAGCTTGCGATGATTGCGCAGGTTGGTGCGTCCGCGCACGGGATTGCGCACCACCGGCATGAACCAGCGCACCGGGACGCCGCCTGCGCGCAGCTCACGCGCCAGCCGCCTGGAGGTGCGCAAGCCCCCGATCGCGTCGAGCAGCACCCTCGCCTGCACGCCCCGCCCGGCGGCACGCACCAGCGCGGCCGACACCGCAGCGCCGACCGCGTCGTCGGCCATCACGAAGGTGCTGAGGTCGACGCGCTCGCGCGCGCCGTCGATCAGTACGACCAGCTCGCGCAGCGCGCTCTCGCCCTCGCCCTGGAAAGCGATCGAGACGTTGCGCACCGGCGGCGGCACCCCCAGGGCGGCCAGCAGCGTCGACGCCCATTCCGGCCCTTCGGTGCCGACCGCCGCCGGCGCGCGCACCACGAACCGGCGGCGCACACGCGCCAGCTTGCGCGTGCCGAAGATCAGGAACAGCGGCGTGCCCACGTACGGCAGCAGCGCGATCGACATCACCCAGGCGATCGCCGCGGACGGATGCCGATGCTGCTGCCCGATGCGGGTCACCATGACGTAGATCAGCAACCCCACGAAGACGAACGCGCCGTGCTCGAGGGGTGTCAACGAAAAGAGCCAGTGCATGGCGACTGCGCGCGGGTGGTCGGCGCAGCCAACATAGCACGAGCCTGCGGGGCGCGGGTTAGGATCACGTCGTTGGGCCGCACGACCGGAGTCCACGCAAACATGGATGCTTCCCGCCGCATTCCCCGAACCGTCTGGGTGCTCGGCGGCGTGAGCCTGTTCATGGACATGTCGTCGGAGCTGATCCACGCGGTGCTGCCGGTCTACATGACCGCGGTGCTCGGCCTGTCGGTGCTCACCGT
>JADZCB010000399.1 GCA_020851775.1 Gammaproteobacteria bacterium | reverse complement strand
CGCAGAGCATGCTGATGGACGGCCAGGCGAACGGACATCCGATTCGCGGCGTGCATAGCTGCGCATTCACCGGCGACCTGGCGACGATCGTCACGCCGCGCCCGCCGCCGTCGCTGCACGAGCATGCTGGCGCCCTGCTGCGCGAATTCCTCGGCTACGACGATGCCGCGATCACGCACTGCGCGGCAAACGGCGCCTTCGGCGCGCTGGGCGTACCGCCCACGAATTGAAGCCTCGCACTGGCAGCAGCGGACGGTTGTTTTTGCCACCGAGCACCGAGAACACCGAGGGAAGAAAGGGCTGACACGAAATTGTCGGCTACGGCATCCCCGCTGGCGCTCGCAGCGTTGCGGTCGGCGCTTTCAGTTCTCTTGCTTCTCGGCGTTCGGTGGCAACCACCAACTTTCCAATAAGCTGAGCGCAAATCACCGCGTACGCGGGACGACCGGGCTGCCCTGCAGCCACAGGCCGAGCAGACCGACACCGGCGCCGGCGAGGCCGAGCCCGATCGTGTAGCCCTGACTATCGATGAGCCAGCCGATCGCCGCGACGCCCAGCGCCTGACCCGCGAAGAACGCGAAGGCGAACAGCCCGAACGAGGTGCCGCGTACGCTCGGCGCCATCTCGGTGGCCAGCGTCTGCAGCGTGTTGTGCATCAGATAGAAGCCGAAGCCGAGCACGCCGAGCGCGAGCACGCAGGGCCAGGCTTGTGAACTCGCGCCGATCATGATCAGGCTCCACGCCATCAGCACGCCGCCGTGGGCGATCATGCCGCGCTGGCCGACGAAACGCAGGATCGCGGGGGCATTCGCACTGTAGACGAGGCCGCCGACGCCATAGGCGAGCAGGCTCAGGCCGACCTGCGAAAAACTGAAGCCGTGCTTCGTGTGCAGCAGGGCACCGACATAGGCGAGACCGCCGAACACGCAGAAACCCTCGACGAGGACCCCGGTGAGGACGTCGGCGGCGCGCGGGTCGCGCAGCAGTTCGGCGTAGCGCTGGCCGGCCTGACGCAGCGGCGCGCGCGGCGCCATTGCGAGCACCTCGTCGCGTACGCGTGACCATACGAAGGCGGCGGCGAGTGCCGTCAGCGCGCCGAAGATCAGGAAAATCGTCCGCCAGCCGACCCAGTCGGACAGCACGCCGCCGACCGCACCGCCGAGCATCTGGCCGAAGATGACGGCGCTCATGTAGCGCGCGATCGACTTCTGGCGATGTTCGAGCGGGACGTTGTCGGCTATCCACGCGATCGCGAGCGGCACCGTCGCCGCACTCGCGACACCGGTGAGGAAACGCAGCGCGGCGAGCGTCGCAAGCTGCGTCGCGAAGGCACAGGCCGCGACACAGAAACTCGCCGCGGTCAACGTCCAGGCGACGATCCGCAGCTTGCCATAGCGATCGCCGAGCGGCCCGTAGGCGAGCAGGAACAGGCCATAGGCGACGGCATAGGCCGTCACCACGATGCCGGCCTGGCCGACACTGACCTGAAACTCCTCCGCGATCACCGGCAGCAGCGGGTCGGTGACACGCATGCAGGCGATGACGATGAAGCCGGCGAGGCCGAGGGCGATGAAGAGCACGGGAATGGAAGTGGCTGTCGCCGGGAGTTTGAGCGGGTGACCGGTCCCGATGATAGCGGCTGCCTCGGTCGGCGGCGAGCGGGCTTGCGGGCGCCGGTCCGACCTGATTACAGTCCGGCAACAGCGCGCGGGGGGAGCACATGGCACGGTTTCTCGTCGGCGTCGACGTCGGCGGCACATTCACCGATTTCGTCGCCTGGGATCGCGACACGCGCGAACTCACGGTGTGGAAGAACCTGACCACGCCGGCGGATCCGACACAGGGCATCCTCACCGGCCTCGCCCGCATCGGGGATCCAGCCTGCATCGAACACCTGCGCCTCGGCACCACCGTCGCCACCAACGCAGTGCTCGAACGCAAGGGCGCGCGTATCGCCTATGTCGCCACGCGCGGTTTCCGTGACATCCCGTTCCTGCAACGCGGCCATCGCAAGCACCATTACGACAGCGGCTGGGTGCGTTCGCGACCACTGGTGCTGCGTCGCCATTGTTACGAAGTCGACGAACGCCTGCTGCCGGGCGGTGAGGTCCTGCAGCCGCTGGATCCGGCAAGCGTCGACGCCGTCGCCGCTGCGATCGCCGCGGCCGGCGACATCGAGGCGATTGCCGTCAATCTGCTGTTCTCGTATGTCGACCCCGCGCACGAGCGCGCCATGCGCGCGCGGCTCGACGAACTGCTGCCGTCGATTCCGGTATCGGTGAGTCACGACGTGCTGCCGAAGTGGAAAGAGTACGAACGCGCATCGACGACGCTCGCCGATGCGTACGTGAAGCCGGTCCTGCACAATTATCTCCATGCGATGCGCGAGCGCTTCGACGCGGCCGGCATCCGCGCGCCGGTCGTGATGATCAAGTCGAACGGCGGCGAGATGAGCCTCGACGCCGCGCGCGAGCAGCCGGTACAGTTGACACTGTCCGGACCGACCGGCGGTGTCGTCGCGACACGCGAAGTGGCGCTCGAACTGGGCCTGCCACGCGCCGTCACGCTCGACATGGGTGGCACGTCGACCGACTGTTCGACCGTCGTCGACGGCAAGATCAGCTTCACGACCGATTTCGAGATCGAGTTCGGCCTGCCGATCCAGATCCCGATGATCGACATCCGGACGATCGGCGCCGGTGGCGGCTCCATCGCCTGGATCGACAAGGGCGGCATGCTGCGCGTCGGTCCCGAGAGTGCGGGGGCGAATCCGGGGCCGGCGTGCTACGGCTTCGGTGGGGTCCGCCCGACCGTCACGGATGCGAATCTCGTGCTCGGCCGCATCAATCCGGCGAATTTCCTCGGCGGCGGCATGGCACTCGCGGCCGACCGCGCGACGATGGCGCTTGCGACGCTCGCCGATCCGCTCGGCATGCGCGTCGACGATCTCGCGCTCGCGATCCTGCGCATCGTCAACAACAACATGGTCGGCGCGCTGCGCACCGTGCTGCTCGAACGCGGGCTCGACCCGCGCGAATTCGCCCTCTTCGCGTTCGGCGGCGCCGGCCCGCTGCATCTTTCCGAGCTGCTCGACGAATCCGGCATCCGGCAGGGCGTCGTTCCGCTGCATCCCGGACAATTCTCGGCCTTCGGCTTCGTGCTGACCGACGCGCGCGTCGATCTCGAACGCACGATCCAGATGACCTCGACCCGCTTCGATGCCACGCGCGCCGGTGACTTCCTGCACGAACTGATCGCGCGCGCCGAGCGCGATCTCGCGGCGCAGGGCTGTGACGGGCCGCGCAACGTCCAGCGCACGATCGATCTGCGTTACCTCGGCCAGAACTACGAACTCGAAGTGCCCTTCGACTTCGATGCGTTCACCCCCGACAACGTCGCGCGCCTGTGGCACGACTTCCACGCCCTGCACGAACAGCGCTTCGGCTTCCGGATCCCGCAGGAGACGATCGAGGCGATCACCCTGCGCTGTACCGTGCGCTGCGCGACGAGCCGACCGGCGTTCGCGCCGCTGCCCGCGCGCTCCACACGGCTCGCGCCGCGCTCGGTGCGGCGTGTCGTCTATGCCGCCGGGGCGCTCGATACACCGGTCTATGCGCGCGAGGATCTCCGGGCCGGCGATACGTTCGCGGGTCCGGCGCTCGTCGAGGAAGCGGCGTCGGTGACCGTGCTCGCCCCGCATCACCGTCTGCATGTGACCGCGCCCGGCCACCTGCTCGTCAGCCTCGCCTGATCGGAGACCGCCGATGGATTACGTGACGATGAACATCCTCGACAACACGATGCTCTCGATCTGCCGCGAGATGGGCATCGTGCTGATGAAGACGAGCTACTCGACGATCTTCAACGAGGCGCTTGACTTCACCTGCGGCATCGCTTCGCCACGCGGCGAGATGCTGTCGGCGGCGGAGTTCTGCCCGGCCCAGATCGGCGGCCTGCCGCTGCTGATCCGCTCCTGCCTGCTCGAAATTCCGTTGTCGGAGATCGAACCCGGTGACGTGCTGATCCACAACGATCCCTACCGCGGTGGCCTGCACACGCCCGAGCACACGCTGTTCTGCCCGGTGTTCGTCGACGGTGCGCTCGTCGCCTTCACTGTCGCGATCGGCCACATCGCCGAAGTCGGTGGCATGGTGCCGGGCGGGTTCGCGGCCGAGGCGACCGAAATCTTCCACGAAGGCATCCGCGTGCCGCCGGTGAAGATCAAGCGTCGCGGCGAGGACGTCGTCGAGGTGTGGAAACTGTGGCTCGCGAACGTGCGCACGCCGCGTCACAACTACGGTGACATGCGCGCGATGATTTCCGGGGTCGAGCTCGGCGCGCAGCGCCTGGCCGCGGTGGTGAAAAAATACGG
>JADZCB010000398.1 GCA_020851775.1 Gammaproteobacteria bacterium | reverse complement strand
TCAGGAGCTCGCCATGCGTTCTCGCCGAGGAAGCGGCATAACCGCTCGTTCGCCCATTGTTCCCATTCCAGCCTATCCACGACGCGTTCCGCGTCTGACGGTCGCTGCTGCAAGCGTTGCGCTCGCGCTGGTGTCCGTCTGTGCACGCAGTGCCGATGTCATGGAGCTGCCCGCGGTGACCGTCTCCGCCGGCCGCGGCTCGACGCTCGAAGACATGGACGTGAGCACGACCGTGGTCGCACGCGAGCAAATCCAACGCGCGCCGCAGACATCGATCGAGCAGATCGTCAACCGCATCCCTGGCGTCTTCGCGCTCCAGCAGCCGGCGGGACAACTGCACCCCACGTCGCAGGTGTTCAGCATCCGCGGGTTCGGCACCACCACGAACGTCAATACGCTGCTCCTGGTCGACGGCGTGCCCTTGAACGACCCCTATTTCCGCACCATCGACTGGGGCCAGATCCCCAAGGAGTCGATCGAGCGGATCGAGGTCATCCGCGGCGGCGGCGCGAGCAGCCTGTGGGGCAATCTCGCCATGGGCGGCATCGTCAACGTCGTGACGCGTGAGCCGCGGCCGGGCGATAGGCGTCTCTCCGCAAGCTATGGCAGCCACGATACGTTCAGCACCGATGCCGGCATCACCCTGCTTGCGAACGATGCCGTGCGGCTCGGTGTCGACATCGGGCTCGCCCGCAGCGATGGGTACCACCAAACGCCGAGCGCGTTTCGCAACCCCTACATGACGGCGACGCGCTCGGAAGCGAACAATCTGCAGATCACGTCGGTGTTCACGCCGAGCGCCGCGTCGCGCTATTACCTGAAGGCGATCGCGCACAAGTCGCAGGAGCGTGGTCTCGTCTGGAACAACACGAAGAACGAATGGACCAACTTCCGGTTCGTGGGCGGCGGCTCGACCAAGCTCGGCGATGCGGCAAGCATCAACATGAACGGTTGGCTCGGCAGCGCCGAGATGGATACGCGCAACGCCGGCCAAGCCCCGGCCTATTCCAACGTGACGCCGACGATCGCCGTGCCGTTCGTATCGCAAATCGAAGCGGCGAAGTATCGCAGCGCCGGCGGGTCGGCCTTCTATCAGACCGAGATCGGTCCGATCAAGGACGTGAAGATCGGCGTCGACATTCGCGACATACGCGCGGACGACTATCTGGACCTCTACAGCGCCACCGCACAGACGGCTTCGATCGTCGCGCGCGGGCAGCACCGGTTCCAGGGCGTGTTCGCGCAGGGGACGTATCGCCCGGCCGGCGTTCCGCTCGACGTGACGCTCGGCATGCGCGAGGACTTCTGGCAGGCGCAAGGGGCGAGCGTGTCGGGCGCCATCCTCGCCAACGGCTCGACGCTGAACAATCCCGTGGCGGATACGTCGTACTCGCGCTTCAATCCGCGGCTCGGCGCGAAGTACTATCTCGGCGACGATTTCGCCGTGCGTGCGTCGATCTACCGCAACTTCGCCGCGCCGGGCATGAACCAGATGTATCGCAGCTTCGTGAGCGGCACCGCGTACACGGCGACCAGTCCCGACCTGAAGCCGCAGACCAACGTCGGCCGGGAAATCGGATTCGATTTCAAACGTTCGGGGTTGGACATCGCATTCACGCTGTTCGACAACACGCTGGACAACTTCATCGATTTCGCGCCGCTGTGCACGACGGCGGCGACCTGCAATCCGCTCATTGCCGGCACCGGACTGGCGGCAGGCAGCGTGACTCGTGTGAATCAGTACGTCAATGCCGGCACGGCGGTGTTTCGCGGCGCCGAATTGCTCGTCAAGTATCAGGCCACGCAAGGATTGAGGATGGACGCGGGTCTCACCCGCACCGATGCGCATCTGACGAGCTCGAGCTACACCACGCCCGCGGCGACGCCGCCCGACCCGATCGACAAGCAGATCGGTCAAGTGCCGCAGTGGATGGCGACGCTCGGCACGACGTGGGCGGTGAATGCCGAATGGACGCTGGCCGCACAACTGAAGGCGTTCCCCGATTACTGGAACAACACTGCGCACACGCAGAAGAACGACGGCGCGGTACTGCTCGACGTGGGCGCGACGTATCGGCTCAATCGCAGCGTCGATCTGTGGGCGAGCGTGCAGAATCTCGGCAACCGCCGGTATTACGATCAAGGTCTCACGTATACGACCATCGAGGGCGCCGCGGTCAGCACGAGCAGCATCCCGGCGTTGGGCATGCCGCGCATCGTCAGCGTCGGTTTTCGGGCGGCATTCTGATGGCGACCGAGCAGCCACTACGCCGGGCAGCGCGGACGGGATCGATCGCGCGTTTCGCAGGCTTCGCCGCCGTCTGCTTGTTTGCGACGTTCGCCTTCTTCGCCCTGCCGAGCGCTGCCGCCGAGGCGCACGAGCATGCGGGGCACGCCGCACGCGGAACGGTGCGCGCCGTAGGCGACGCAGCGAGCCCCTATGCGTCCCTCGCGCCGTTCCGATGCAACGACACCACGCTGAAGTGCGCGACGGCGGCCGCGCCGGCATGGGCACCCGACGGTGCGTTGTGGCTCGTTTGGATCGCCAACGGCTCGGTGCTCACTGCGCGCTCGCGCGATCTCGGCAGGAGCTTCTCGGCGCCGGTCGTGATCGCGCATCACGGCGAACGGCTCGACATCGGCCCGGATGCCGTGCCGCAACTCGTCATCGATGCGAGAGGCCGCATCGTCGTGGCTTACAGTGTCTTTCGCGACGACGACTGGAACGCGCAAGTGCTGGTCTCGACTTCGCAGGATGGCGGACAGCGGTTCTCCGCGCCGCGCGCGATCGGCGCCAATCCCGCGAGCCAGCGCTTTCCGGCACTCGCGTTCGCGCCCGACGGTGCCTTGTTCGCCGCCTGGATCGACAAGCGTCTCGTGGCCGAGGCCGCCAAGCAAGGCCGCAAGCCGAAAGGCGCGTCGATCGCCTATGCCTGGTCGGACGACGGCGGCTCGACGTTCTCCGCGCCGGCCATTGCTCACGCCGAATCCTGCGAGTGCTGCCGCATCGGCGCCGCCGTGCCGGCGAGGGATCGTCCGGTCATCGCCTTTCGCGCCGTGTACGGGCAGCAAGTGCGTGATCACGCCTTGTTGGCGTTCGACGCACGCAGCGTCCCTGGGGCCTTGCGCCGCGTCGCGGATGACAATTGGGTAACGGATGCCTGCCCGCATCACGGACCGAGTCTCGCCGTCGACGGGCACGGCACGATGCACGTCGCGTGGTATACCCAAGGCCGAGCCCGCAGCGGGACGTTCTATGCGCGCTCCGCGGATGGCGGCAAACGCTTCTCGACGCCCATGGCCATCGGCCGTGACGAGCAGCGGTCCGGCCGCCCCTACTTGCTCGCCGCGGCAACGACCGTCTGGATGACGTGGAAGGAGTTCGACGGGGAAACCTCGACCGTCCATGGCCGCATCTCGCAAGACAGCGGCGAGACTTGGAGCGCGGCCGTGGAGCTCGCGCGCACGCGAGGTTATTCCCATCATCCGATGCTCACTCGCCGCGATGGCCGCACGTATCTATCCTGGCTCACGCACGACGAGGGTTATCGCTTGGTGCCGCTGCGATGAGGCGCCGTGACTTGCTTGGACTGATGGGCGGGCTCCTTGCTGCACCGCT
>JADZCB010000397.1 GCA_020851775.1 Gammaproteobacteria bacterium | reverse complement strand
TCACCGAGCAGCGCATCCAGATCGTAGATGCCGCGCCACACGTGCTTGTTCACCTGCATGATGCCGACGGATCCGACCGGTGACTGTACGGTGTCGACCTTGCCCTGCTTCACCTCGAACTGCCGCCAGCAGGTTTCCATGTACGCCGTCGCCGGCAGCAGTGCGCGATAGACGTCGACGAACGGCTTCTCGATCTTGCCGCGGGCGAGTTCGGCTTCGGCGATCGCCGTCAGCAATTCGTCGACCTGCTGCAGGAAGGCCTCGAGATCGTCGGTGCGCGGCACCCATCCCTGGAGTTTCTGCGCGAGCGCGGGATCGACTTTCACCATCGCCTGCGCGCGTGGCACCAGCAGATCGAGCAGGCGTGAATATGCGAGCCCGGCGGCTTCCGGTTCGCGCTCGAAACCGAGCAACTCACGCAGGGCGGGATCGACGTTTGTCGAGTAGGCGAACACCTCGTCGCCAGCGGCCGGAAACAGCGTACGCGCGAGCCGGCGCAGCGTATCGCGGTCGATCCGGAAACCGAGCTGAGGTGCGGCGGCATCGAGAGTCTCCAGCGCATCGGCGGCCGACACGAAGCCGAGCAGCCGCAGCGCCTCGCCGGCCGGCAGTTCGCGGCCGAGATCGCGGGCGAGCGGTCGCAGGCGCTGCCAGGACTTGCGGAACAGATCGCGCACCGGGTCGCGCCCCGTGTCGGCGACGAGCGCATCGAGCAGATCGTGGCGGGCATCGAGCAGGATGTCGCCGAGCGCGTCGCGCAGTGCAGGCGAGGTGCCGACGGCGAGTCGCTTGACGAGCCAGGTCGCGAACGCATCCCAGCCCTGCCACGCCGCATGCCACTGTGCGAGCTCCTCGACCGTCAACGCCGGTTCGGCCACCGGCGGCGTCCAGCCCGCCGGCCGCGGTGGCACGTCGAGCGCGATGCCGATGTCGAGCGCCTCGACGCCCGCAACCGCCGACGCGATGCGCACCGACGCCAGTACCGTGTCGATTTGTGGTGCATCAGCGCCGGTTTCGCGCAATAGCGTCGTGGCTGCATCGAGCGGCGGCCCGATGTCGACCTTCAGCGTCTCGAGTCGCGGATGAACGTTTTCCTTGATCCAGCGCCACAGCACGCCGGGCACGGCGCTCTTCTCACCTTCGGCATTCAGAATCTTCGAGTCCGTCACGCGGAAACCGATCGCGCGTTGTCCGTCGAGCACATGCGGCTCTTCGCTCGCTTCGAGGATGCCGGTCCATTCGAACAGCGGCAGACAGCGGCCCTGCGTCAGCGGGGTGCCGCCGCGCGAGATGACCCTGGTACGGATGATTATCTTGCCGGCACCGCCTTCGACCTCTGGCTCGGCGAGCGTTAAGAGATTGCAGGCGTTCTTGCCTTCGAGGACGCGTGCCGTGGTGTCCGGCCCGATGAAGATCTGTTCGACGAGCGCGGCGCGGACGAGCGCATAACCAACGGGCAGGTCGAGACGCAACGCATCGGCCGCCATGCTGCTGGTGGCGCAACCGGCCGCGAGCGCGAAAGTCGCGAGGATACGGCGCATACGCAGCCTCCGCTGAACGCGCGGCCCCTCGCCGCGCCGGCTCTGTCGCTCAGGTCGAGACGCCGAAAGCGCGCCGCTGGGCGATGAAGGTGTCGACGTTGCAGGCCATGATCAGCAAATCGTGGTATTCGCCGTGCCGATCCTTCACTTCGTCCTTCAGCAGGGCTTCCGGCTGGAAGCCGAGTTCCTGGAACAGCGCGCGGGCGCCCTGCTGATCGGTCGTCATGCGGGCGACGACTTTCTCAATGTCGAGCGCGAGCGCCATGTTGAATGCTTCGCGTGTCAGCAGACGCCCGAGCCCGGCGCCACGGGCACGTTCGGCGGTCGCGACGCGCAGATCGGCGACGTGCGCCGACCAGTCGAGTTCAGTCAGATGCAGCGACGAATAACCGGCGATACCGTGGTCGTCTTCGCAGATCACCGAGTACATCGCGCCGCGCTTCACCGCATCGAGCCAGCGGGCAATCCCTTCGGGCTTGGTGATGTCCCGGCGCATGAACAGCAGATCGTGCGGCGGCAGTCCGCGCGCGAACGCCTGCAAGCCCTCGCCGTCATCGAGCGCCATCGGCCGCAATGTGTAGACCGTCCCGTTGAGTTTGGTCTTGAGCGGATATTGCTTCCAGGCCTCGGCCACTTTCGCTTGCGACATGCCAGACGTTCTCCTCAGATGCGTGGGACCGCGTGTCAGACCGAACGCGGCGCGAGCCAGCGATCGAGTTGCGGCCACAGGCGATAGACCGCGTTGCCGCCGGCGACGAGGCTCACGTGGCCACCCTTGATCACGATTTCCTGTTTGTCCCTGCTGCCGATGAGGCCGATCAGATCGCGCGAGGCGGCGGTCGGCACGATGTGGTCGTACTCCGCGGCCACGTGCAGAAAAGGCACCCGGATCTTACCCAGATCGACGACTTTGTCACCCACGGGGAAGCCGCCGTCGACGAGGCGGTTGCCGCGCAGAAAATCCCGCACGAAGTCGCGCATCAGTTCACCCGGCAGGGCGAGCTGGTCGGCTGCCCAGCGATCGAAACGCAGGTTCGCCTTCACGAACGCGTCGTTGTCGACGTTGTTCAGAAGCTGGAGCTGGTTTGCACTCCGTTGCAACGGACGGAGCGCCTGGATCGACGCGTTGATCAGATCACCGGGGATGATGCCCAACGACTCGACCAGGCGATCGACGTCGAAGGCCTTGCTTTCGACCCACTGCTTGTAGAGCGTCATGCCATCGGCATTGACCGGCGTCGTGAAGCAGACGAGATTCTTGACGCCGCGCTGCGGATGCAGCGCCGTGTAGATCGACGCCAGCATCCCGCCCATGCAATAGCCGACGAGCGACAGTTCGGACTCGCCGGTGTCCTGACGGACGTAGTCGACGGCGCCGTCGAGCATGCTCTCGACATAGTCCACGAGCCCGAGGTGGCCGTGTTCCCGACGCGGCGGTGCCCAGTCGATCATGTAGACATCGTAGCCCTGCAGCAGCAGGTACTCGACTAGACTCTGCCCCGGCGCGAGATCGAGGATGTAGCCACGCGCGACCGGCGACATCACCAGCATCAGCGGCACGCGATAGATTTCATCGAGCACCGGCTTGTAGTGATACAGACGCAGCGTGTCCCGCGTGTAGACGAGTTCTTTCGGGGTCTGCCCGACCTCGAGATCGAGCTTCAGCTCGAGATCGGGAACCGTCAGACCCGGAATATTGCGCGCGAGCGTACGCTCGATCGTCTTCGCGACCCGCTGCTCGATTTCCTCTCGCGACAGCTTCGGTGCCGGCGGCGCCTTTGGCGGTGGTTTGACAGCCCGTTTCGTGCTCATGGTTCAGGTCTGCTCCGGCGGCTGTCTGGTCCTCGCCGGCTTCGTCGCGCCCGCTGTCGGCGCTGCCGGTGCGACGCCCTGGGCGAGTCTCATCCGCAGTTCACGCAATTCGACCTGGACGGCGGCAAGCGCGTCCTCGACCTGCCCCAGACGGTCGTTGACGTCCAGGACGTCCTGACGCGAGGGCAGATTCAGATTCGCGAGGTATTGCGCCATCGATTCGCTGAACATGCGATGCGTATGGAGGGCTTCCTGCATGTAGCGGCCCATGCCTTTCGAGAAGCGCTCGTCACCCATCATTTCCGTCATCGCCTGGCTCCAGGCTTTTTCGGACTTCACGAACCATTCGCGCCACAGACGGACCGGGTTCAGCGGCTCCTGATCACTCATGTCTCCTCCTCTTTCGTACCCGTGTGGCCGGCACGATGGCCGCCGGCGTGCACGCGCTGGGCGAGCCGCCGGGCGATCACACGGTAGACCTCGGGATGGAACACCATCCCGATGTGCGTGCAATCGACTTCGTTGTTGTGTCTGGAATCGTCTTCGATGCAGCTCGTCCAGTCGGCGACGCCGTCGTTCTTCGAATAAACCGCGAACTGCGCCACCGGCCGTGGCTGCGGCTGGAGCATGTTGCGGACGAACGAACACATGCAGTGGCCGGTGCCACAGGATGCGTGCAGATTGCGTCCGACGACACCGCTTTGATTCAGCTTGAGCTTGTCCCAGATCCCGATGATCGCGGGATGCGCCTTCACCATCGAACGAAACGGCGAACCAAGCGTGATGACGCGATCGAACAGATCCGGTTCGTCCTGCACGAGGCTCTTCGCCAGCATGCCGCCGAGGCTGTGACCGATCACGCGCAGGCGCTGACCCGATTCCTCGCGGATACGGCGTGCGCGCTGCGTCAGGCTGCGTGCGGTCTTGTCCGGGCAGTCGTTGTTCCAGACGATGTTCGCGAGGAACGGACGATAGCCGAGGCGCCCGATCCAGCGCTGCAGCTCGAGCATCAGGTAGTCACCGGCCATGAAACCCGGGATCAACATCACCGGCTCGCCATGGCCGCGTGCGCAGCCGACGCCGTAGAACACCGGTGACCAGCGCAGGCGCACCCAGTCCATGGCCCAGGCTGCTTCGCGCCACAGCGGTGTCAGCGTGTGCTGGACGGCCGGGTCGTGCGCAAACGGGTCGTCGTAGTCGTCGACGAACCCGCTCGCCGTGTCATCGTTGGATTCGATCATGGTTCGCATTATGGCGCCGGACGTCCCGCCCACACCGCTTCGGTGCCCACGCGGGACGTCCGTCACCATTGATTACAGAAAATGTCGCGTCCCGCTCAGGCGACCTTCGGCCACAGCGCGCCGAATTTCTTCGCACCTTCGGAGAAGTCGTTCGACGACTTCATGGTGCTTTCCCACAGCTTGCGCAAATCGGCCGCGACGTCGACCTGCTCCTGGTACAGCGATTTCGCGACGGCAAGACCACGCTCCTGCGCGGCGCTCGCGGCGTCGATGACGATCTTCACATTGGCCGCGTGGGCTTGCGGGTCGGCCGACAGGCGCTTGCCGGTCGCGATCGCTTCCCGCTGGGCGTCCAGCGCCGCGTTCAGCAGCGTGCCGTTGACGCGATTCGCCCGTTCGCACGCTTCCTTCACCGAGGTTGCGAACTTCTCCTGCGCCGTGGCCAGGTAATCGAGATAGCTGGCGAAGGCTTCGCTGCTCGCGCACAGCGCGGCCGCCGGGGTCTTGGGATTCTGGGTCGACATGTGCGGTCTCCTCATGCGGGCGCTCGCGCGCCTTTCGG